>JAFAPG010000563.1 GCA_019247235.1 Acidobacteriota bacterium | reverse complement strand
GGCGTTGTTCTGGTGCTTGGCTCGATTGGCCAGCGAAACCACCTGCGCTGACCCGGTCTTTCCCGCCATATCAATACCAGGAATGTGCGCCGACGGGGCTGTTCCTTCCGGCAACAACACCCGCGCCATGGCATCGGTTATTACGTTCCACCCGTTCGCATCGATAGCCACGTCTTTCACATCTGTGTAGTGGTTCACTTCGAGGTAATTGGAGGGCAGTCCGCTCGGATCAGCAACGTGGGGTACAACCAAGCGACCATCGGTAGAAATTGCTGAGATCGCGCGGATGAGTTGCACCGGCGTGACCGTCACCGCACCTTGGCCAATACCGACGAAGATTGTCTCCCCGGCGTACCATTTTTGTCGAAAAACCCGCGCCTTCCATTCTTCCGACGGAACCAATCCGCTTGCCTCCTGCGGTAGATCGATACCCGTCTTCTGCCCCAGACCGAGGGAAGTTGCGTATTTCGCAATGCGATTTATGCCCAGCTTGTCAGCCAGCGTGTAAAAGAATACGTCGCAAGATTGATAGATGGCCTTGGTGAGGTCTACATCGCCATGGGTACGGTGCTCAAAGAAGACCCAACACTTAGAATTTCGACCATAGAAGTCAGCACTGCCGTTGCAGTGAACGTGAAGATTCTGCGCCACGCCTTCCTGCCAACCGGCGAACGACATGATGATCTTGAAGGTGGATCCCGGTGCCAGTTGCGCCTGAATGGCCTTATTGAGCAGCGGTTTCTCAGGATCATTGACCAGCTTGCTCCAGCCACCGTGGGAGATTCGTACGGCAAAGTCATTGGGATCAAACGTCGGCCGGCTCACCATGGCAAGAATTTCCCCGGTATGGGGGTTCATCGCGATCAGCGCGCCATTTTTGTCGGCGATGGCTTCTTCGGCTGCAATCTGCAAATCAACGTCGATGGTCAGCTTGAGCGGCTTGCCCGGCTCGGCGGCTTTTTCGTCGAGCGGCTTGCCTACTTCCTGCCCGTGGCTATTCACCAACACCTGGCGGGAGCCGTTTTTTCCCATCAACAGCTGGTTGTACCCGAGCTCCACCCCCGACTTTCCCACCACGTCGCCGGGATTGTAGAGCTCAAACTGCGGCTGGTTCAGCATATCCTCGCTGACTTCCCCTACGTAGCCAATCAGGTGCGCCAGAAACCCCTTACGCGGGTAGAGCCGACGGTAGGCCATGATGGTGTCCAGTTCCGGCAACTCCGTCTTATGGGCCTCAATAAAGGCCTCTTCGTCGGGGGTAATGTCCTCTTTTAAGTAAATGGGCTGATATTGCGGCATGGAGGCGAAGTGACGGATCTTGTCGCGCACCTCCTTGGGGTCCATGTTGAGTCCGGAGGCGATCCGATCCGCGTCGCCGCGCAGGTCGCGCGCGGTATCGCGCAACAGTAACGCGGTCACCGAACGATAGTTGTCGACGACGATCCGGCCATTGCGATCGAGGATCTTGCCTCGCGGGGCAAGAATCGGCACATTCTTGATTCGATTCTGCTCGGCCAGGGAGACGTACAGGTCGCTCTGCGACACCTGCAGCCGCCACAGTCCGTAAGCCAGAAAAAGAAAGATGACGAGGATGATGTACTGCACCGCGGTGAGGCGGATCTGAGAGGGTTTTTCATCGCGGCCGAACATCTGAGGATTAGACTACCTTCATTCTAATGCTTCTCTGCCCGGGTCCCAGACGGAATCGGTGACCAAGGTCATGAGCGCGGTCTGACCGAGCAGCCGGTGTTCAGGCCCTCTGTTTGAAGCGGTCCATTAGCGCAAACAGAAACACGCCGAGAATGGCATTCGCCGCCGCCGCCGACAGTTCCCGTTGCCAATTCCAGTGCAAGTTCAGCCGAACCAGGCCCCGGGCAATGGTGAAATAAATCGTCTGATGGACGACGTAAAACCCGGTTGTAACCAGCAGGCGCGTGCCCACGCTTTCTACATCCAGCTTTACGCCCAGCGAGGAAGCCCCATAGCCGACCACCGCCTCAGCGATTCCATAAACCCCCAATGGATAATGGGTCAGCGAATCCTCAATCACTCCGATGATTGCCCCGGTGAGAAGCCCGGCAACCTGGCTGCGGCGGGCCATGGCGAAAAAGATCACAATTAGTAGAGGCAGATCAAAATAAGTGGAGAAGAAAGGCAGCCAGCGCGGTATGAAAGCCTGCAGAAAGATGGCCAACAAGGGAACCATGATGGCCACCGGCAGGCTGAACCGGTAGACCTCGATCTGCTCGCGCGATGT
>JAFAPG010000266.1 GCA_019247235.1 Acidobacteriota bacterium | reverse complement strand
GCCGAATGAGGTGCATAAATCGAGCCTTAAGTGCCTAGGATTTTGTCGTGGCTGGACTGGATGAATGACCCCTTCGGCTTCAACAAGAATACCGTCCATCGTTCCCGACCAGGCCTTTGCAGTCATCGCAACTGGCCTTGGTAGCGCTCCGGCCCCGTGGACAATGAACCTAGGCGCTACGATCACGGGCGCATAATCGCCAGGATTGGTGAGCCCAATGATGGTTAGTTTCTCCCCCGTAAAAATATTTTGGTGGCCGGCGTACTTCACAAAAATGCCACCGGTGGCATCTTGTAGGAACAACTGCTGCCAATCGCCATCATTGAACGTAACCACCCCGGTCAGCTTGACAGGCAGCGTTGAGTTGGCTTGCTGTTCAGTTAGTTTGCGTACGGCGACAATTGTCGTCAGCGGAGCGATAGGTGCCTGGTGATTCAGTTCACCACGACTTTCGACACGCATTACTTTGCTGTGTACCAGGTCAACCCGTAAACCACTTCGCACTGGGAAACCGGCAACTTCGACCGTTGCGCCTCGTGCCATGGACAGTGGAATGTCGAAGTCGCAAGAGACTGCTCCCCACTCGTCTTCAACCAACAGTCGTGTAGCCCCGTCCTGTGTCTCAACTTGCCCCCGCAAGAGAACGCGATGGCCACTCTCCTCGTTTCGAAGCTGATAGAGGCTACGCACCGAGTACAGTGAATCTTGTGGGGCCACTTTTTCGATCTTTTGCACGTCCCCGTCATTGGGCACCCAGATATATCGAGAGCGGGCGCTCCCGGCGGCATCTAACACTTTTTCACTGACGCCGCTGATGCGGACCCTCGAATTAATCCAGGGTAGGAAGTCCCGTTTTCCACTAGGTACGACGGCTTGGATCTCATGCCCGGATTCGCCAAAATGCAAAATCTCAAACCCCTCGTCCTGACTGGAAACAAAGTGCAAAACGCCCTCGACGCTCACGCGGATTCCGTTTCTGTCGTTATCAGGAAGAGTGTCGACCGTTGCAGGTGCCGCCGACGGCAGGGTCACATCAACCTTGAGAGTCACGACTCTGAGCACGCTGAGAGCCACGCTTTGCAAGCCGACCAGGGCATCGAAACGATGGGTCTTGCTGGCTTCAAGCAATACTCGTTGTCCGACTCTCACATGAAGCGGCGCGGGGTCGGTGTTAATTACAATCGCTCCACTCTCATCCTGCAGCCAGAAACGCTTGTTCGTCTTGTCGACATATGTGACCAGGCCTTCTAATCGCACCGGACCGAGTGGGAGGTCTTGCAAGTCTCGGACGTTGCTGTGTTTCGGCTCAAAGAAGTGAGTTCTCGTCGAAACGTGAAACAGCAAGAGCCAGCTAAAAACCCCTAAGGTTGTTGCTGTCAGGGTAAGAACAACTTTCGTGGTTTTTTCTCTGAACAATCAAGCTCCCGAGTCACAACATGCTAGTGTGCACAAACGGGCATTCGGCTATTAGGCGATGCTTTGCGGTTACTGACGTACCACTGTGCTGTTCCATTTTGGATCTTCGGAAGCTCATCCGCTCGCTTTACGGTCACGCTCCCTGCGATTTGCTTTAGCAATGCTTTAAGGAACCCGATTCCCGGGTTGTAGCCTCCTGACAGTTGTATGCAGCGGACGGCCGCACAGCTCGCCGAACGAAGACCGTGCGGTGTAACTCGTGAAGGTAAAATACAATCGCGAAGAGGGACTCATTTCTTCGTGAGCCGCTGGATGTGCACATATAACAATCCCGTCGGCAGCGCAGCCGGTAACGCTGGCTCTGCGTTCGCGGTTTCTGTTTGCCAGCCTGGGATTGGCGATACTGCCGTCTTGCCTTCCTCTCTCGCCAACGACGCGCTTGTCCTCGGCACTCCGCGCTGCAATAGCGCGCGCAGGGGTACACCGGGCGGAATCGCTGCTCAACACCACCATCGCCACAGCCATCGCCGATCGCTTGGTGGAAAACTCTGAGATATTCCTCTTGGGTGGGGAGAGCCTTCGCAAAGGTAATAAGAGCCAGCCCCAACCCAATCTTAAGGGCAGGCTCAGGTCAGGCGCCGTTCTGTGTCGATATCCCGCGCGGAGGAGTCCGCCGGGTAACTCCTCATCGGCGCTGCCGCCGGGGCGGGAGTCCCACTCCCGCTCTGCGGTCCTTTATCTATGTTCAACTTCAGCGCCAATCATTTGCTCTTGCTCTCGCGTATGGAATACCGCAGCTGTGTCGTGTTCCTCATGCAAGACCACTCCGCCCGAGTCTACCGCCTATACGACTTCACTAAATCCCAACCAATCACGTCAGACCACTTCTTCTACGTGTCGGGAAAGGTCAACAGCGCGGACAAGCTGTACCTAGTCATCGAGTCCGTCAAGAGGGATATCAAACATAGCCCGGAACCGCAGTTACGGCTAGAGTGGGGCGGTGCGGGAGCGAAACGATGAACATCAAAGCCCTGTTGCAGCACCACAAACTCGGATCGACGCCACTGCCTTGGGGCACTTGCCCAAACACATCCGTGTGTCTCGTGGGCAGCTGCGCGCAGTTTGGTTCGTGTGACACCGGCGACAATGGCTCCCTTTTAAAACTGGCCCTAACAAAAACTCGGCAGGTTGAATTACTCCTAAAGATTCTGGGCCTTGCGCTGCGACCGCGTGAAATGGCGTACAGTTCGTAAGGTATTTGAGCGACCTGAGACATAGGTAACAGTTCGTACCGGACACATAGGTTACACTTCCGACCCTCCGTTAAGGAGAGGGGAGGAAGTGTAATGCCGTGGAAGGAGTGTTCGGTTATGGACGAAAGACTGCAGTTTGTGGGGCGGCGGCT
>JAFAPG010000910.1 GCA_019247235.1 Acidobacteriota bacterium | reverse complement strand
TCACGGGCTATCTGGACATTGATCCTAGAGTCTCTTTCCAAAGACGTCTTTGCAGGAGGACTCGCAAAGATTGAATTCTCGGCTTTGGTATCGCGGTTTCTCCCTTCCAAAAAGACCAAGTTCTGGCATGCCAGAGCAGAGCTCAGTCTCCGAATCGCCGACGATACGGACGGTGGTCAAGCTCATTCACCGAGCCCCTGTTCCCGAACCAAGAGCAGGACAAAATCTAAGTGCTTGATCTGGCGTCGCTGAGGAGCCAGAAAGCTACGCTTTTTTCTCGCCTCAATTGTACCGAGTTGTTCCGAACGGGGCTTTGGTTCTGTTTTCAACTTCCTTACCAGAGAAGCATCTGTAAACTCCGTACCATAACGAGGCCAGAACCGCCTAAAACCGGATCGTCGTTTTCAGTTGGATCATGCGGGGGGAAACATCGCCTCCAAGGCCAGATCCGAGGATGCTGGTCGGTGGCATCTCCATAGTCTGGATCTCTCCGAAACCTGGGTCCGAGCTGTCGTTGTTGGGCGGGCCGAAATTTGGGTGATTGAAGAAATTAAAGAATCGGACGCCAATAGCTAGCACCACTTTGTCCCCGAGAAGACTGGTTCTCTTCGCGACATCGAAGTCAGTATTGAAATAGTTCGGATAGCGAAAACGGTTGCGGCCTTGAGCGAATGAAACGACACCTCCTGAACAAGGTCCCTGTGAAGTTGGCATGTTCCCGGTATTGAATCCTGTTTCGCAACCCGTTTGCACGAAATCTGTATTTGTATTGGGTGTCGTTGTGCCGTCCGGCAGCGTCACCACTTGCGGCGGCCAACAAGGATGCGGGAAGGGTGCGATTACGGCTCCCGCTCCGCAGGAATGCGGCCCGCTAAGTGGCTCGACCGGCACGGAGTAGATTGTTCCATAGAAATTTTTCCGAGCCAGGGTACCGCTTTCTGCGAGATCGATCACGGTGTACGGAAATCCGGTTCGGGAGAAAATCGTTCCTGAGACCTGCCATCCCTTCAACAGGTAATTGAGGCCGCGGCCGTGGAGCACGATCTTCACCGGAAGTTGCCACACGTAGTTCGCATTCAAGGAGTGACGAACATCGTAATCTGCCGCCCCGTAGCTGCCTCGCAGATAAAAGGGGTCCTGGGGGAAGTCGGAACTGCCCGCCGTGAACGGGGCTTGCCCGCCGTTGGAAACTTCATCGAGAGCATGGCCGTAGGTGTAGTTTGCCTGGAATAAACCATGGCCGAAACCAGTAAATTCCCGCCGAAAGGAAACAACCATGCCATTGTAGTTGGACATTCCCGGTGTCGTGTATTCAGTGACACCAGCGAAACGAGGGTCGGCGCAGGGTGGAACGGGCGGACTCGCGCAGACTGTGGCTGGAAATGGGCCGAATCCGTGAGCATTGGCTGAGGGATCTTGCACCAACTCATGAATACCATGATTGCCGTAGTATCCAAGAGTCAAAGAAGTTCGAGAACCAAACCCCTGCTGCACTTCCAGGCTCCACTTCTGATACTGGGCGGAGGGGGTCCTACTATCCGGAACGGTAAGATTTGGGGGAAAGAACTTCAACGGATCCGACGCTTTGATCTGAGCGAGGTTTTCGCCGGCTGCAAACCCTTTGACAAAGGCGGCATTCGAGGCCGCGGCTACTTTAAAGAGGCTGTTGGTTTCTTCCGGAGCAAGATTGTAGCCGCCAGATACTGTCAGACTGTTAATGAGCGGTGGATTGTCAGAGAAACTGGGTCCGAACCCACCGGAGAACAGTTCGTAAAATAGACCGACACCGCCGCGCACCACGGTATTATGCAAAACTCCCAGCGGTTGCCAGGCGAAACCGAATCGCGGCCCCCAGGCAACAGGGTCGGTGTGAAGAAAGGCTTGCTTACGATTCGAAAGCGCCTGATTGTACGGTTGTGCGGGGTCGTGACTGATCGATTCAAACGGTCCAGAGAATTCGGAAAAGCAATCATCGGCGCAGACCGGGTTTGATTGATGTTCTACGCGCAGGGTAAGAGTAAGGGCCAAGTTGGATTTTACGCGCCACTCATCCTGCCCATAGCCCGCCAGCGTGTAGTTAAGGAAGAGCTCGGCCCGCTGCGTCGGAAAGGATTGACTCAAGCGTGTCGAGTCACTGTTGGGAGATGCTGGGTCGACGCCTCCAGAATAAAATGCGTCGATGGTTTGTGGAACTACGTCTCCGACGGCGTTCTGGGTATACTGGGCATGTCTCAAAAATGCTCGGAAGAATTCTCCCCCGAATCCGAACTTGTGCTTGCCCCACGTCTTCAGGAAATCGTCGGCAATGCGGTACTCTGTGAACGCTGTGACGAGGGGATAGGCATAGGTGTAGTCAAAGCCTCCCAGCGACGTAAACGGCTGACCCGCGCTCGACCAATCTAGGGTGGTCGGAAATGCAGCCAGCGTTCGCATCGGGTTGACGAGGCTCGACACATCGTCTTTGTAAACACCCGCCACTAGGAACTGGTTCGCGGCGGTAGTTCCAAATGTGTGAGTTTCGTTCAACTGGGCTTCCCACCATGGCCCGGTCTCATAGACGTTGAAGAGTGTGCTTATTGGATCGACGACAATGGGTTGACGGCCATTGTCATATTGTA
>JAFAPG010000784.1 GCA_019247235.1 Acidobacteriota bacterium | reverse complement strand
ACCCTGAGCGCCGTCTTCGCCCATTCCGGTCATCAGAACGCCGATTGCCATCCGGCCAAATTCTTCCGCCACGCTGTGAAAGGTCACATCGACCGAGGGGCGATGGCCGTTGACCCGAGAATCATCACCCAAGACGGCAATATCTCCCAGGGGCAAACGTTTCACGCGCAGGTGACGATTGCCTGGGCAGATCAAGACACGGCCCGCGGCCAACAGATCGCCCGACTGCGCTTCTTTCACGTTGAGCGAGCAGCAGTCGTCCAAGCGCCGGGCGAACATATCGGTAAAGCCCTGCGGCATGTGTTGTACGACCACGATGCTGGCGGAAAAATCCGGCCGAAATTGGGAGAGCAAGTACTGCAATGATTGCGGTCCCCCGGTGGAAATGCCAATGGCCACAATTCGGTTGGGCTGCTTCGACGTTCCCGGCTTCTTCTTGTAACCAGGGGCGGAGAGGGAAATCTCGGCGGGAGAGGGCACCGCGATACCTCGGCTCTGGGCCGCCGCCTTGATCTTTGAAATCAGCTCGCGGCTAATTTCCTGCATGCGTGAGGCGATGTCGGCGGGTTTGGCAACAAAGTCAAAGGCCCCAAGAGACAACGCTTTGAGGGTTACTGAGGCGCCTTGCGTGCTATGAGAGCTGACCACGATCACCGGGATGCGGTGCAGCCGCATAATCTCCCGCAACATATCCAGCCCGCCCATTCCCGGCATCTCTAGGTCAAGCGTTATTACCTGGGGGCGGAGCTCCTCGATCTTTTTCAGCCCAAAGTTGCCATCGATGGCCGTGCCGATGACTTGGATGGTGTTATCGGTCTCGATGATCTGGGGAATGAGCTTTCGCATCAGGGCCGAGTCGTCAACCACCAGCACCCGTATAGGTTGTCCTGTCATCGTCCAACCTCCGCCCGCGCGCTGGTCGGAATCGCCGAGGCCTCAGGAACATAGGCGTCGAGCGATGCCTCCTCACTGCCTGGGCCGATGAATCGCTCAACCACGGCTGCCAGATTCATAATCAAAACCACGCGACCATCGCCCAGAATGGAAGCGCCGGTCACCAGGTCGGTGGCCACGGTTTGATCGTCCAGAGCCTTCAAGACCAACTCTTCCTCACCGACAAGCGCATCCACGATTAAGCCCAGCTTGCGGCCAGAAAAGTTGACCACCAGGACGAACATTTTCTGCTGATTCTGGTCGAGATCACCAGTTGGTCTCTGCCCTAAGCGCATCAGGGGCAGAACCTGTCCCCGCAGCTGGAGTACTTCCCAGGAATCGACGTGGTGAAGATCAGATTCCCGGGCACGAGCAATTTCTGCTACCGCGTTGAGCGGAATAGCGTACAGTCGCTGGTCGATTCGGAATAACAGGGCCTTAATGATGGCCAGAGTCAGCGGCAGCTTGAGGCGAAATTTGGTACCTTTGCCAGGATGCGTCTCCAGTTCTACTGTGCCCTTGAGGCGATGCAACACGCTGCGCACCACATCGAGACCCACCCCGCGACCAGAGACTTCGGTGATTTCATCGGCCGTGCTGAAACCCGGGCGAAAGATCAGATCCAGTAGCTCGGTGTGGGATAAACGTTCGGCTTCCTCGGCGCGCAGCAGTCCATTGGCAATTGCCTTGGCCTTGACCTTGCGAACGTCAATTCCACTGCCGTCATCGCTCACTTCGACAATCAGCTGATTGGCTTGATGACAGGCATCGAGACGGATACGACCGGTGGGGGGTTTCGAGGCGCGAACGCGCTCTTCGGCGTTCTCTAGACCATGGCTAACGGCGTTGCGCACGATGTGCGTCAAGGGCTCGGCGATGGCATCGAGCAGACTCTTGTCTAAATCCGTGTCTTGGCCGCTAAAGACCAACTCAACTTGCTTATTGCAGCGTTGAGCAGCATCGCGCACGATACGAGGAAAGCGGCGAAACAGTTGCTCGACCGGCACCATACGAATTTTCATGACCGAACGTTGCAGGTCGTTCAATACCCGTGACTGAATGGCCATGGCATCCTGAAAACGGCTGCGCAGGGAATCTTTAGGGTAGCGACGGCTGTACTCTTGTACGGTCTGCTGCAGCATGGACTTGCCGATGATCAGTTCGCCGACCAGATTGAGCACGGTATCGATACGTTCGGCATCGACCCGCAATACCGTCTCGGCGCTGGTCGAGCGCCGGTTAGGGTTTGTCGACTCGCTGGCTCGCATCTCCTCGGGCTCAGGCGCCTTCTCTACCGCCGTGGGCTCATCGGCGGTCACACTTCGAGCGCCCTGGCCGAGAGGCGCCTCAATTTCCGCTTTGAAGCATTCCGCCTTAGTGATGACCGTGGGAATGTGACATTTCGCCAAAATTACGCTTTCCTCTTCGCTGGTGGCCACGAGCAGCTCAATGGCCTGTCCTTGAGGCGGTGAGCCGGGCTCGGGTCGAGCCCCGAGGACCTGAGCGACGGCCGAGAGCGAATTGGCTACCAGTTGGCGCGCGGCAATGGGCATCGCGCACAGGGGGTCGATCTGGGCCACAATATGAAAGACATTCCGGCCCTGGCTATGGGCCTCGTAGGCGGCCAATTTTTCATATTCGGTCCAAGCCACTTGCGGTCCGGCGGAGACCGGTTTTTTGGCGCCGTTCTCCCCCTGGCCCGAAATACCAGAAGTGAGTTGTTCGACCAGTGACCTGAGCTTTGAGGTGTCGGGCATCGCCGCCTGCTGGCGGCATGCCGCCAAGACCGCGTTAAAGCTATCGGCAGCGGTGAAACCTAGTTCCGCCAAGGAGACATTTTCGGAGAAGGCTTCAACCGCTAGGGCATCTTCAAGCAGATGCGCTAGCTCGCTCAGCTCCTGAAAGCCTGCCGCCGCGGCGTCGCCCTTTAAGGTGTGAATGGTGCGCCGCATGCTGCGGACGATCTCGCGATTGGCAGGCGTCTTCTCGATGTTAAGCGCATCATCGTTGAGATGCTGGAGCAGCTCCTGCGCAGTCTCAAAGAAGAGCTCGCGCAGCTCGGCGCCGGGATCGTCAGAGAATTGCGTCACTGGGATACCTCGGTGCGCTTATAGGCAGTGCCGCTGTTGCGAAAGATCATGGTGAACTTGTCGGTGAGACCCAGTAAGCTTTCCGCGTGTCCCACCAAAAGATATCCACCCGGGGATAAACAGCGATAGAACTTCTCAATCAGCCGGCGTTGCTCGGCTTCATCGAAATACATCATCACGTTGCGACAAAAGATGACATCGTTCGAGCGCGGCAAAAACTCGGTCTTGAGATTGTGAAAGTCAAAGTGCACCAATTCCTTGATGGCCTTCTTCAGAGCGTAACGCTCACCCACCTTGTCAAAGTAGCGCAGGCGATAGTTGTAGTCGACCGAGGCCATTTGGTGCTCGTTGTAGATGCCCTCCTGGCCCACTCGGAGGACTGAGTAGCTGATGTCGCTGGCAGGAATTTCAACCGACCAGGGCGCGGGCACGAGCGGCTTTGGCCAGGTCGTCTCCCCCAAGATGGGTCGACGCAGTTGATGGTAGGCCAAGGCGTCGGCAATCAACATGGCAATGGTGTAGGGTTCCTGTCCGGTCGAGCAGCCTGCACTCCAGATTCGGATCTGGTAGTCTCGCCGGTCCTGCTTTTTGGTGATAATTTCCTCAAGAATCTGCTTGTGAAATAAATCCAGCTGGGCCTTGTTGCGAAAGAAACTGGTTTCATTGACAGTTAGATTCTCGACTAAATTGTGCAGTTCCTGCCGGCCCTCGGCGCTGATCAGCAGTTGGTAATAGCTATAGAAAGTGTCCATGCGGGACTCACGCAAACGCCGGAGTACTCGGTCGCGCAGGAAGTGCGATCGGCGTGCGTCGAAGTACATCCCACACTCTTGGTAGACGAGGGTTTGCAGCAGCCGCAATTCGGCATCAGTGAGGTGGATGGCAACAGCTGGAGAACTCATGAGTTTCCTTCGCTTACTTTGCGGTTGTCCCCCGCCGGCTAGCGGCCGGGCCGGGGAGACCGTCCGCAGGATTCTTTTGCACGATTCCCAAATCAAGCAGCTTCTTCATGTCCAATAGCACAATCAGACGCCCCTTGTACTTACCCAACCCGGTCACGCATTGCGTGCCCCCCTGCTCAAGCGACGTAGGCGAGGCCTCGACGTCGGAGGCAGGAATCTTCAACACTTCCGAGGCGGCATCTACGATTAAGCCCGAGAGCCGGCCATTATGCTCGACCACCAGGATGCGATTACGACGGCTGGAGCTGACTTTTTTCTCCCCCAGGCGCTTTCGCAAATCGATGACCGAGACGATCTTGCCTCGCAGGTTAATCACCCCTTCCATATAGTCCGGGGAGTCGGGCACCGCCGTGATTTCCGGAACGCGAACAATTTCATGCAACGAAGTAATCGGCACTCCGTAGGTCTCGCGCCCCACCTGGAATCCCACAATGTGCAACTCGCGAGCGACAGCCGTGGCTGTTGTCATAGGCGCGACCCGGCAGCGGCGCGCGCCT
This sequence comes from Acidobacteriota bacterium, assembly GCA_019247235.1. Taxonomy (GTDB): domain Bacteria; phylum Acidobacteriota; class Terriglobia; order Terriglobales; family Acidobacteriaceae; genus Gp1-AA145. The sequence continues at coordinate 871 of JAFAPG010000784.1, read as the reverse complement.
TGCGGCCGCGCTCTTCTCCCAGAAAGTCTGACTCTTGTCCCACCCCAAATCGGTTCATCGACTCAAGCAGATCGCCCGACATCTTGGACATTTGTTCGGAGGATGCCGCTAGCTCGGTCGAACCGGAGGTGGTCTGTTGCACCAGTTCGCGCATTCGTTCCATGGCTTTCACCACCGCGTGAGCTCCGGAAGCCTGCTCCTCGACGGCAGAGTTAATCTCATGGGTAATTTCGTTCAGCCGGGCGGTAGCACGGGCAATCTGCGTGGAACCGTGGGATTGCTCGTTGGTAGCCGCTCCGATCTCTTGCGCAAATTTGTAAACCTCGGTGACGACGTTTGAAATTTTGCGCAAAGCGTTGTTGAGCTCTTGTCCTAATCCGAGCCCCTCGTTGACAATCGTGGTGCTCTGATCCATGTTCTCGACCGCTTTGCGAGCTTCCTTCTGAATGCTGGCAATGAGTTCGGAAATCTCCTTGGTGGACTGCGCCGATTTTTCCGCCAGCTTGCGTACTTCATCGGCTACCACGGCAAATCCCAATCCATGTTCGCCGGCGCGAGCCGCCTCAATGGCGGCGTTCAAAGCCAGCAGGTTGGTCTGTTCCGCTAGATCATCGATGACTTCGATGATCTTGCCAATATCATCGGCACGTTGTCCCAAGGCTCCGATGATTAAGCCCGAGGCTCCGATGGTGGTGTTGATCTTGTTCAGCCCCTCGGTCGCCTTGTCCATGGTAGAGATGCCGCTGTGCACTTCTTCGCGCGAGCGGTTGGAAATATCGAGCAGCACTTTAGCGGTATCGGCCACGCGCTGGATCGAAGCCACCATCTCATCGATGGATGCCGATGTTTCACTCACGCTGGAAGCCTGTAC
>JAFAPG010000745.1 GCA_019247235.1 Acidobacteriota bacterium | reverse complement strand
CATGGATTCCTGATACGTTGAGCTGGGTCGTGCCAACAAGCTTTTCAATTTTGGCGCTCAACCAGGCTCCATGCTGCACCTGCGCTGTGCCAGGCGAGATTCGAGCTCGCTTAGAGCGTGGCACGCAGATGCTCTTTGACCGTGCCTGCCCAAACGGAGGGTGGAACGCGGGGAACAGTATCGTGTATGGAGCACCTCTTCCTCCGCATCCGAACGATACCGCCGTCGCGCTTTTGGCGCTGGGAGCGCAGCGACAGCACGCGTTGATACGCAGCAGCCTACGCTACCTCGAAGAGGCGACCCTCACCTTGCAGGCGCCTTCAAGCCTGGCCTGGGCAGTGCTGGCTCTGGCCGCTCACAACAGGCCAGTCGATTGCTTGGAACGGAGTCTCGAACGCCTCCCTGGACTTGCCAAAGTAGAGGATACGGGCACGCTGGCGGCCGTCTGCCTGGCCCTCGATTATCGGCAATCACTGTCCGCTCTCGGAGTACGGCATGCGCACGCGGCGTCGTGACTTCCTAGTCGGAGCCGCGGGGCTGGGAATCGGTGGAGCAATCCGCGCGTCCTCACTCCTACCAAAATATCGATTCGAGCGGCGCCCGAAACGATCACGAGTCGCCATTGTGAGTGTCAATGACTATTCAGAGAAGATCGTAGAAACTCTCGTGGCTGCGCTCGGATTGTTTTCACTGGATGTCCGTAATAAGTCGGTGGTTCTCAAACCTAATCTGGTCGACTGCGCTCCTGGGCAAGCCATCAACACTCACCCATCCTTGGTACTGGCGGCCGCCGAGGCATTCCTTCTTCTCGGAGCTCGATCGATCGTGGTGGCGGATGGACCCGGACACGAGCGGGATACACAGCGAGTGCTTTCCGAGAGTGGCTATGAAGGCAGTCTGGCTGCGCAGGGGCTTCGCTTTGTCGATCTCAATCGAGACCACCTGCTCCCTGTCCGAGTGAAAGCCGCTTACACCGGGATCGAATACTTATGGCTGCCGCGCACCGTGCTCGCGGCTGAATTCCTGGTGTCAATGCCAAAGCTCAAAACGCATCACTGGTCGGGAGTAACGTTGAGCATGAAAAATCTATTTGGTATTGTTCCTGGCATTCGCTACGGCTGGCCAAAGAATATCCTGCACTGGAAAGGTATTTCTGAGAGCATTCTCGATATCTGTGCCACCGTTCCCATCCATTTTGTCATTGTCGATGGAATTGTCGGAATGGAAGGCAATGGCCCTCTGCAGGGAACACCGCGAATGCTGGGCAAGGTGATCCTCTCGGACGATCCGGTTGCGGCCGACGCCACTTGTGCTCGGCTGATGGGACTGGAACCTGGACGCGTGCCACACCTCCGCGAAGGGTCGAAGTTTTTAGGCAACTGCACCACCACACGAGTAGAGCAAATTGCGGAGACACTGGTTCCCCCACGAACTCCGTTCGAACTCGTGCCAGAATGGGGCCATCTGGTGGCATAAAATTTGTCTCAGCGCCGCGGTTTCGAACGCTTCAGCACCACGCGCGAGTTGCAGCCAACAAGGTCTAGAGTAGCGGCCCTCACTGCCGGTAATCAGAGCTGGAACTAGGCCCGGGAATAGCTAAGTAGCCGCGGGGCGTCAACAACCATCGCCGAGATCATGCGCGCCGTGCCATGGCTATGTTCGCCGCGAGCGAGTGGAAGCATCTCCACTTGCGTTGCTACTCGAACACGGCGGTCGAATGAGCTCGGAGCATTTTCTAGCAGCACTTGAATCTCTGCTGAGAACGCCTCGCGTTTGTCGCTCTCGACATCAATGGTGCCGACCACTACCGCGCCACTTTACCGAAGACGGGAACAATGATCTGCCATTGTGTGGAGCTAAACGCGCTGAGATACCGAACATCGGCGGCCACATCGCCGATGTTAATGGTTTTGCGCGTACCCAGCGATAGTTGCCGAATTCTTTGAGCCGGTCGGCGACCGCCTGCAAGGGCCGCTCGTGAATCTTCGTCAGTGATGATCTTGGTTAGATCGTCGACCAGGCGCTCACATCCCGGAGGCCTGGCGACAGAGAAGCTGTCCTTAGGAGGTTCGTTCAAGGCGGCGTCCGTTCACCCGTACATTTTCAAATGATAGGTTCTTTACCTCTTCAATGACACTTTCCCGCTCGACTCCCTCAAATTCGCAATCGGTGAGTCGAATTGTTTCGATCGGCGAATCCTTGAATCCCCGCAGATAGAGCGCGTACTTGGCCTTATGGGTAGTGAGATTACGAATGTCCACATGCCGCACAATAGGAGTAAAGGATCCTGCACGGCCTTCTTCGTAGAAGAAATCGATGTTCACTCCCGCCACCGCCACTTCCCCTACCTTGAAATTACGTACATAGACATTTTCGATCACTCCCCCGCGCATGGCATTGTTTTTGATTCGCACCCCACTGTCGAGATGGGGGCTGCTCAATTGACAGTTCTGGGCAAATAGGTTGCGGACGCCGCCAGAGATTTCACTGCCAATGGTGAGGCCACCATGACCATCCTCCATGTGGCAGTTCTGAATGATCAGATTCTCGGTGGCGGTGTTCAGACGACGCCCGTCCTCATTCCTTCCCGACTTGATGGCGATGCAGTCGTCCCCGGTCGAAAAAAAACAATCTTCGATGAGCACGTCGCTTGAGCATTCCGGGTCACAGCCATCGGTATTGGGTCCGGCGCTCCTGATGGTCAGCCCTCGGATTATGACATTGGTGGATAGGACCGGGTGCACGTTCCACATCGGAGACCCAAGCAGGGTCACGCCTTCGATTAACACATTCTTCGAGCGATAGGGCTGAATAAACTGAGGGCGCAGGAAATGCCCCGGTCCGAAGATTCTCTCCTCAACCGGCACGCGTCTTTCCGCCAATTGGAACAAGTGATTGCGATCTTGTTCCTGAGTTGGACCTGGGTCTTTCCGGCCACAACGGGAACGCCCTTTCCATGGCCACCAATGTTCACAATCGGCGTTGCCATCGATGGCGCCGTCGCCGGTAATAGCGATGTTCTGTTCTTCAAATGCGTAGATGAATGGGGAGAAGTTGATCAATTCGACGCCTTCCCAACGAGTCACGACCAGGGGGTATTTCGAGATATCACGGGTAAAACGAATGGTGGCTCCGGTCTCGACATGCAGGTTGACATTGCTTTTCAGGCGGATGGCACCAGTCAGGAATTCGCCCTGAGGAACCAAAACCCTGCCGCCCCCGGCTTGGCTGCAAGCGGAGATGGCTCTTTCAAAGGCTTGGGTGCAGTCGGAGCGGTTATCGCCGAGAGCGCCGAAGTCTGTGATCACAAAGCTGCGCTCGGCAAAAATCGGAGCTTTGATGCGCTCGCGAATGCGCGGCAACTCCCCCCAGGGATCGAGAGAGGAGTTGCTGGCTTCGATCGCCGGCAATTGCGCCCATTGCTTCGATCGAACTCGGGATAAGACCAATCCTGTGCCCAAGAGCCGATCAAGAAATTCGCGCCGATTCATCATCGAAACGTGTTTTCCCCATCCGGGCAAGCTGCCGGGTCAGCCTAAATTGCCGGACCAGCTCTCGGCAAATCGCCTGAGCGATTGCCGCCAGGCGAGCGAAACCGGTTCGACTGGCGACGAGGTTTAGAAGTGCAGTTTCAGGGCGAACTGTAGGATTCGTTGGTCATAGTCGCTGGGGAAAAATCCAGGCGTGGGGGCGGATGTGATAAGACCAAAAGTTGAACTGTTAATGGCGGCTGATGCGCCAATACCGCTGGTTGGTCGAATGTTGAATTTATTGATGGCGTTAAAGGCCTCGAAGCGCAATTCAAGCTGCGTGCGCTCGCGCACGGGAAAGATGCGGCTGAGAGCAGCGTCGACCCGCACGACGCCCGGACCGTAAAACTGGTCGCGACGGATCGGCGTGTACGCGTACACATTGCCAACCTTGGGGTTGATGGGCACGGGGGCGGTGGGGCTGGTGGGATCGGCAAAGGCCGCGGGATTGAACAGCTGGTAACAGAGGTTCACCCCACCAGTGCCGCACCCAACCCAGCGATTTACGTACACCGGTTGACCAGGAACCAGTTCCGGTCTCGCGCCCACGTTCGAGCCTGAGCTTTCATTGCCATCGGCCAATGAGTCCTTGCCATTCACGATATTGACAGGATAGCCGCTGAGCACCCGGATGGAGGGAGCGAACTGCCATCCCCCAAGCAGCCAGCGCACGGCTCCCTTCCCGTGCAAGGGACTCGTAGCAACCATCGAAACATTGAAGATGTGGCGAATGTCGAAGTTGCAGTTCCCGTACTCCAGGCGAGGATTGGTCGGAACGCTGTAATAACTCTGCCGCAAATCTCCGTTGAAGTCGCCGTCGCCGAGACAGTGCGAAAAAGTGTAGTTCGCCTGGACGCTATAGCCCTGACGGAAGCGGTGCTCGATGGTTGCGAGCAGCCCGTTGTAGTTCGAGTAGCCGGTATCGTCGGCTTGATCGATAATGCCGAGCCCTTCGGCATATTGGGCGGTAAACCTTCCCGGCGCAAGCACCCGGCCACCGGTGGCGCTTTGATACAGCAAGCGGCGTTGTGGTTCATTCGCGGTGGTGCAGCCGGTTGCACCAAATTCGGCACACACGGTGGGACTGGTCTCGATGTAATTGGCATCGTAAGCGAGCGGCACATGGAGGCTGCGGCTGCCCAAATAGGCGAGCGAAAAGACCCAGGCATTTAGGAATTGACGTTCATAGCTCAGATTCCACTGCTGCATGTACAGCGGGCGCATAGTCGAGGGGAGACTTACCCAAAACGAACCTGCCGGAAAAACGTTGGCGCCCGCGGGAAAAGGATTATAGGCGGCGTTGGTGGTTCCGCAGCCGCTCCCCTGCGCATAGTTCAGCCAGGGATTGCTGAAGGTTCCACAGCCCTGAGTATTGTCGATCTGGTCGACAAAGGGCGGATTCGACGTCAGCCGTTGCGTGAACCAGGCCATGGCCGAATCGTACAAAAGGCCGTAGCCGGCGCGTAGGCTTTGGCGACCCGCACCGCTTGGGTCCCATGCGAGGGCCAATCGAGGGGCGAAATTCCGCCAGTGGTTATTGGTAAATGCCGCGGGAACTCCGCGATCATGGTAATACAGCATTCCCGCGGGAGGGGCAAAACCGGGGGCAGCGGCTGGGTAGATGGAACTATGAGCATTGTTCAAAAAATCATTCACATTGAAGAGGCTGCCACGATGGAAGTAGTCGCTCGGCCAGAGTGTGGGCTCCCAGCGCAGACCCGCGGTGATGGCGAGGCCTCGAGTGATTTTGTAAATATCTTGCGCATAAAGGCTGGGGATGTTTTCTCGGTACGCAACCTTCTGGGCATGACTTTGACTGAAGCCCCCGTAGGCTCCCAGAAGAAAGTCTGCCAGCCCGTCGCCGGTGACATTCCCCGTAAAGGAAAAGGTTCCGTTCTCGTCGTAGCCGCTGAGCGTGTTGTTTTGCGTATGGATGAAATCGACGCCAAAGGCCAAATGGTGCTTGCCGCGAATCCAGTCGACATCGTCGGCGATCTGACCCGTGTTTACGTTGAAATATCCCGGTGCGCAGGTGCCGCAGCCGATCTGAAAATATCCTCCGGTGCTGCTGATTAGAAAGAAGTCGGGCACGGTGACATACATGTTCACCCCGATGGCGGTGGGATTGATGTCGCGCGGATCCACGGAGCGATTGTCGCGCCGTCGGCTTACGGTGGCATGGAAGGAGTTGATAAATGTAGGAGTAAAGGTATAAGTATGTCCCAGAGTAAAAGTTTGCGCCCGCTCGCTGTTGCCCTGGTACTGGGTCAGGATTAGGTCGTGAGGATCAAATGGTGCCGGTGAGCGGTAGTCGTCGATGAAGTAACGGCCGAATAGAACTTGTTTTGGGCTGATGTTGAGATCTACTTTCCCAATGATCTCATCTTCGTTATTGATCGAGGGCACGGTATAGTTCACCAGGCCGCAAGGATCGGAAGAAATCGGGACGTAGCCCTGACTAAACAAATTGAGCGCCGCCTGGTCGAAATGGCTGGGAGTGGTCTTATTATTCGCGGAAAACGGCGCCTTCAAGGTTCTTCCCTTGCCGTTCGATTGACAGGCGGCACTTTCAAGGGCGCTAAAATCTCCGGTCAACGCCGCTTGGGTTACGGTGTGAGTCTGTGCGCTCGCGGCAGAGCGTGAGCGCGTGGCTTGGTAGCCAGCAAACCA
>JAFAPG010000732.1 GCA_019247235.1 Acidobacteriota bacterium | reverse complement strand
GGCCGGAGTGGCCGCAACCGTGCTGGCCATGCAAAACGGGCAACTGCCTCCTACTATCAATTTGGAGAATCCCGACCCCGAATGCGATCTCGACTACGTACCTGTTCCCGGTAGGAGAAGATCGATCGAGCACGCGGTGTGTAACTGCATCGCGTTTGGATCGAAAAATTCGGCGTTACTGTTGCGAGCCACCAGCTGAGTGCTCCTGCGGCTTCGCGGCTGCGGGCCTGCTGCGGCGGGGATCAATCCGAGTTTAGCTCAACGAGCAGATCGAACCTTTCCGCGGAGCCGCTCAGGGAATGGGCCGGCCGATTTCTTTGCTTGCCCTCAACGGGGGCTCACCGCGAATAAAGACGACCGAGAAATAGTCCTCATAGACCGGATGAAAGCGTTGGTCGTGATACAGCACATTGGCAAGCTGGACATAGCGGCGCAACAGGACCAGTCTGGCTGAATTTAGATCCGGGTCATATCTCCAATCTGCCAGCCCATGTTGAACAAGGTTAAATCGATTGGTTAGATCATCCCCATAAAGATCGGTACGGTTATCAATTGCTACCGGCAGGTCGGGCAGCTTCCAAATCAGGTACCCCCCCCAATTCGCGTCGTTGTAGATAGGACCGGGCAAGGAGTGCGCACGGATGAACTCGCAAGCATGGGTTGGAAAATTAAGTGCGACGATGCGGCTTAACAGGTTGTTATTGATGCGCTGATCCCAGGCAACGGAGATGAGCATCATGCATGTGCCCGCGGCGGTGACAATGGCGAAATAAAAACGGCCTCTCCAGCTCGTTTGCCTTTCCCTCATCGGGTCGGGCTCGCGGTCACCTATAATAAGGAGTGCAGGAATAGCTCCCACCCATGAATCGCGATTCATGCGCAATGCAATGACGGTGGAAAGTGCGAGCAGCAACAGCTTATAGGGGTCACGAGTGCGTCTCCACCCGAGGGCAAAGAAGGCCGCACCAATGGTCAAAACCAAAACAAAATGAGAGGGCACACGGAAATTTAGAGCTTGCAACTCCATAATCAGGGCGTAGGGCACGGTGCTACGTGCATAGTCCATGAGCACAGAATACAGGTGCCATCCGTAGGGCCCCACGATACTGGCGAGAAGCGAAGATGCTGTCACCGCCGCCACAGCCTGTAAGCGCAAGCGCGGCACCGGGTGGAACCATTCCGCGCACTTGTCGGGGAGCAACACCTGAACAATGGTCACGGCCAGCAGCAAGCCGAGTACAACAATTCCATAGAAGAATTCGATATGCATATTCGCCCACAACATCAACAATGGAGGCAACAACCACAAGGGGCGAACACTGGCGCGTTTACGGGCCTCAAATATGAGTCCAACTTCCGTGGCAAAAAAAACTATTGAGAACAACATCGGCCTGGTGTTTAAGCAATGGTGCATCGCCCACATGCCGACACCGGTCAGTAACCAAGCCTGCCAAAAACTGTTCGCCATCCTGTGAAGGAAGACAAGGAGAACCGCAGCGATGAGCACTTCGAGCGCAACCCGCAAACCGACCAGCCCCATAAGGCCGAACCAGTGATAGAGGGCAGACACAACGACTTCAAACCCCCAACTGTAGTCAACCCAGGGACGCTCGACGTGTTGTGTGAAGACCCCATGATGAGGCCACGTATGTTGCGCAACAATCGAATCGCCTCCACGCAGATGCCACCAGAGATCTAAATCCAGAATTGCAGTGGGCAGTGGCTCGAAGTGAGTAAAGGCGGTTAACAAAAGGACCACGGCCACACACCGAATCCAGGAACGACTCAGCAAGCTACGAATTTCCATCAAGGCCATACGCGACGTTTTCAACAGCTGCTGTAGAGATTGGTGGGATATCGTGATTGAGGTGAATCGTAGCAGGCAAGCTTCCCTTGTGGAGTGGGTGTAATCACTACAATGATTACCTTGGTCACACGTCTTTCGCGCGAAATACGTTTTGAGAAAATTCCTCGATTCTTGCCAAGTGACAGAATCTGTCGCCCGGCTGGCAAAATCTGACAATATCGTCCTGCTCGCGTGCGGTCTTTCCTCCCTCCTCGTCGCACAAGCCATTGAAAACTTTGAGAGCTAGGGTGTAGCGATCAATTGGTTAGGAGCGTGCACTGTGAGTGGGCGCAGGGTCGCTGCAGAACATTACCAAGATTAGGCTTAATGCCAGAAGAGGAAAAATACAAACATGAAGAAGCAAAAGGGCTTTTCGTTAATTGAGTTGCTGATCGTGGTCGCGATCATCTTGATCATCGCTGCCATCGCCATTCCGAACTTAATGCGGGCACGTATTGCGGCCAACGAGTCGTCTGGCGCCAGTCAGCTCCGCACTCTGAATACCGCTGAGGTCAGCTATTCGACTGCATATAGCGCAGTTGGCTATGGAACACAGGCTCACCTGGGGGGCGCCGCTACACCATGCGTTCCTGGTTCCGCCACCGCGTGCTTGATCGACAATTCTCTGGCCACCAATTACAACAATACTGGCCACAGCGGATACAGCTTCCAGGTCACCTTGACCGCTAACAACGGGAACTACGATGCCAGCGCGGCTCCTCTAGTTGTGGGCACCAGCGGCGTCAACAGCTTCTGCTCCATCGAAGACGGTGTTGTGCGTAAGGACGTCAGCGGTGCGGCTGATACCGCTCACGATACCTGTCTCGGATTTCCGTCGCTTCAGTAATCGCAAGTTGGCCTGAAGTCTCGGGGGAGGACCGAAGGCGGGGAGCAGTGGTTCAGCCACTGCTCCTTTTCTCTTTTGGCAACAGGCATCGTTCTAAATACAACCTGCGCGTTGATATTTCCAACACTGACATGATTTGTCCATTTCGATGAGCAAATTTTGGCAACGTCAGGTTTAACTACAGACGTAAGGTTCTAAGCGAAAGTTAACTTTGTGAAAATGCCAGAATTGTTGCGTCCTGCGGTATCGATCGCAATGGCAAATGAAATGCGTACGAAAACAAGTCAGAATAAACACCAGACCGGGCTATAAAGGCGGGCGGGGTCACCAATGCACAAACAACAACGAGGCTTTTCTCTCATTGAGCTGCTAATCGTGGTCGCGATCATTTTGATCATCGCCGCCATCGCCATCCCGAATTTATTGCGGGCACGGCTTGCAGCCAATGAGTCGTCTGGTGTCAGCCAACTCCGTACTCTGAATACGGCGGAGATGAGCTATAACAACGCGTATAGCGCGGTGGGCTATGGCTCACTGAATCATCTGGGCGGTGCCGCTAGCCCATGCCTTCCCAGTTCTGCCACCGCGTGCTTGATCGACAATTCTTTCGCCACTAATTACAACGGACAAGGCAAGAGCGGATATAGCTTCGCCATCACGCTCATCAACAATAACTCGTATTTCACTGCCACTGCCGCTCCGCTGGTCCCGAATGCAAGCGGGGTCAACAGCTTCTGCTCGAACGAGGACGCCGTCGTACGCAAAGACTCTAGCGGCGCGGTTGATTCCGTTCATGACACCTGTGCCGGAATGCCGGCGATTCAGTAATCGCAAGTTGGCCTGAAGTCTCTCGGGGGAGGACCGAAGGCGGGAGCAGTAGTTCAACTACTGCTCCCTTTGTATTTTGGCGTTACTGAGTTCCGCGGTCAGCAACCCGCCTGGACGGTCGGTTTCATCGTCGGCACCCGAAATATCTGACTCGTTAAAGGCTACTCGCGGTTCATCTCTTTTTAACAATGATAATTATTTGGCGGCACGGATACAGTAGGGCCAGGGGCGCAATGGCCCCACGAAATGCACTACAACATCCTCTCGAACATCATCAGGGAACAAGAACAACGGGAGCAGGTAATCAATGCACAAGGAAAAGGGCTTTTCGTTAATTGAGTCGCTGATCGTGGTCGCGATCATCTTGCTCACGGCTGCCTCGCCATCCCGAACTTAATGGGGGCGAGTCTTTCGGCCAACGAGTCGTCTGGCGCCAGCAGCTCCGCACTCTGAATACCGCTGAGGTCAGCTATTCGACTGCATATAGCGCAGTTGGCTATGGAACACAGGCTCACCTGGGGGGCCGCTACACCATGCGTTCCTGGTTCCCCCACCGCGTGCTTGATCGACAATTCTCTGGCCGCCAATTACAACAATACCGGCCACAGCGCATACCGCTTCCTCGTCACCTTGACCCATAGCAACGGAAATTACAATGCCGCCGCGGCTCCGTTGGTTGTGGGAACCAGCGGCGTCAACAGCTTCTGCTCCATCGCTTTATTAGCAAGTCGGCCTGTAGCCGCGGAGGAGCCATCGAGGGGCGGGGCGGCGGTTGAACCGCTGCTCCCTTATTACCTTTGTCAGCGGCGCAGGTGCATCCGTGAGTTCAAGTTGGATCCAAGGGTTTTATACTGAACCATCCTGAGCCAATTGCGCCCTGTTTCCTTTACGAAGCCGACATGAGTAGCCGCGCTGTCCCGTCATTAAGCAGCCTGCCATTTCTTGCGCCCGGCAAGCGCAGGGCAATACTGTCCCTTACACTCGTACTGCTCAGCCTTATCGTCTACAACTCTGCTGCCCGGAACGGGTTCGTGGGCTTTGATGACCCGGCCTACGTCACAGCAAATTCTCACGTGCGCTCGGGGCTGACTTGGACAACCCTGAAATGGGCATTCACCAGCACGGAAAACGCCAACTGGCACCCTCTAACCTGGTTGTCGCATGCTTTGGATTATGAGTTATTCCAGTTGAACCCTGCCGGCCACCATTTTGCAAATGTGATGATGCATACCCTAACGGTGGTCACCTTGTTTCTCGCGCTCGAGGCGTTGACTTGCTCCACTTGGCCGAGCTGGATTGTCGCTGCGCTTTTTGCCCTGCATCCGATCAACGTGCAATCCGTAGCCTGGATCTCCGAGCGCAAAAACACGCTCTCGACGCTCTTGTTCGCACTGGCCTTGCTCGCGTATCGCTGGTACGTTCGCCGGCCCAACGTAAAACGCTATCTCGCCGTTGCACTGCTATTTACGCTTGGGCTTATGGCAAAACCAATGGTGATAACCCTGCCCTTCGTCTTGCTCCTTCTTGATTACTGGCCGCTCGATCGCCGAAAACCTTCGGATCATTCTTATCGGCGGCTGGTGGTTGAAAAGCTGCCCCTGTTTGCCCTGTCGGCTGCCAGTGCAGCCGTCACCCTCGGCGCGCAAAAGGCGGGCGGCGCACTGCGTTCTGACCATCCACTCTGGCTGCGGGTGGCAAACGCTCTGGTCGCGTATATACGATATCTCGGCAAGGCTGTCTGGCCTTCTCACCTGACCGTCTTCTATCCCTATCCAGCGCAGGCGCCACCTGCCTGGCAGATCATAGGCGCTCTGCTTGTGCTGGGGTTGCTGAGTGCCGGAGTTCTATTAGCGCGCAGGCGACGGTACTTGGCCGTGGGTTGGTTCTGGTATTTAGGAACCTTGTTGCCGGTTATTGGGGTGGTTCAGGTCGGCGTGCAAGGCATGGCCGATCGCTATGCCTATATTCCTTTCATCGGCTTATTCATCGCCGTAGTGTGGGCCATGCGCGATGAAATCAAGGCTCGCGACATCCGACTTTCCTGGGCGGGGCTCCTGATTGCAGCCGTCCTTGTGGGCTATTCTATTGCCGATCAGGCTCAGATTGCGTACTGGAAAGACAATGTCTCCCTTTGGTCGCGCGCGCTCGCCGTAACCGATAACAACTACATGGCAGAAGACAGTCTGGGCGCGGAGCTCACCAATCAAGGGCGCCTGGATGAGGCAATCTCGCATCTTCAGGCTGCCGCCGCGATCAATCCGCGGGATGCATTTAGCATGCTTGATCTGGGGGTGTGCGAGAACCGACGCGGCAATTTTCCTGCTGCGATCAGACACTATCAATCCGCCCTCGAAGTCTCAACCGACCCTATGCTTCGCGCAACTGCCTTTGACAACCTTGGATTGATTTATCGTGCCAAGCAGGATTTGGCACGCGCGAAGGCTAACTATGAGTCGGCCCTCGAGCTGCAGCCTGACAACCTAGTTGCCCTCATCGGGCTTGGGGTTGTAGCGCAAAAATCCGGGGACTTCGAGCGTGCGGTGCACTATTACTCGCGCGCGGTAACTGTTGAACCCTCCGATTCCGAGTATCTGTTGCTTTCTCTAGCCCTGGCCAAACTGGGCCACAAAGACGAAGCGGCAATCGCTTACCAGCAAGCGCAGCATGTTTCGCCTAACTGGAGCGCCAGCCAGACTGCGGTTGAAAGATTGCTCGCAGAGTAGGCAGTATAATCAAGCGAGTTCGCCAAGCAGTGGCTACCGCCGCTCCTGCCGAACCGTCGCACATGAAGGAACCAGAAGCGCTTCCCACAAACGGTTTCACGCTGGCCGAGTTGCTGGTTATTGTAGCTTTAGTCGCAGTGCTTGCGGCCATTATCCTTCCCAACGTCTTACGCTCGCAAATTTCAGCCAACGAGGCTTCCGCCGTGGGCTCGATTGCTTCCATTAATCGAGCAGAGGTGTCGTACCAGACGGCCAACCCCACTATCGGTTTCGCCAGCTCACTTGAGAGCTTGGGACCGATCGGTAAAGACAGCGAATGCCATGTGCCTAGCCCTGCTCATGCTTGTTTGATCGAGGCGGCGCTCGCCCAAGCTGGTGCTGCACGACAGGCCAGAAGTGGTTATTGGTTCCGGGTCTCGCCTGGAGAGCGGAACGCACAAGGGGCTGTAAGCGCCTATGTGGCTGGCGCCGCCGCCGCCGAGTACAAACAAACCGGGGTGCGGGACTTCTGCTCCGAAGAAGATGGGGTCATCCGTTTTCGCGATCCCGGCGGCAGCTCTCGTCCGGCCGCCAATAGCGCCGAATGCGCAGCCATGTCGATCCTTCAGTAGCTCGATCTGCTCCCATTGAATTACCCCCGTAATGTTGGCCCCGATCAAATTGCCATGACCCTGGATATAATTTTTCCTATGCACGCCATCGAAATTCTTGGATTGGAAAAAACTTACCAGGTCGGATTCTGGCGCAAGCGGCGGAAACAGGCGCTTCGGCCTCTTCATCTTACCGTTGAGCTTGGCCAAATCTTTGGCTTTCTTGGACCCAACGGCGCCGGGAAAACTACCACCCTGAAGATGCTGATGGGTCTGGTTTATCCAACTTCTGGGAGTGCCCGGATTCTGGGAATGGCGCTGGACGACACGCGAATGAAGGCGCAAATCGGCTTTTTACCCGAACAGCCATACTTTTACGATTATTTGACCGCGCGCGAACTCTTGCGCTACTACGGACAGCTCTCCGGCATTGCGGCAAAGCAACTTAACAGCCGGGTGGAAATGATTCTCGAGCAGGTCGGATTGCGCGATGCCGCCACCGTACAGCTGCGGAAGTTTTCTAAGGGAATGTTGCAACGGGTGGGAATCGCGCAAGCCATTTTGCATGATCCCAAGGTCGTGTTTCTTGACGAGCCCATGTCTGGTCTGGACCCCATGGGTCGTTTCGAGGTGCGCCGGCTTATCGAGGACCTAAAAAGCCAGGGGAAGACGGTGTTCTTTTCGACCCACATTCTTTCCGATGCCGAAGCGCTGTGCGATGGGGTAGCAGTCTTGCACTTAGGCGAGCTCCGTGGAGTAGCCGTCATATCGGAGTTGACGGAAAACGTCCAGGGGAAGGTCGAAATCGTTTGGCAAGGAAGCTCGATTCCTGAAGCAATCCCGGCGCTTGGCGGGGATTGTCGCTGCGTGGGACAAACCGTGCGCGCTGTCGTGCGCGAAGAGAAGCAGGACCAGGTTTTGGACATCTTGCGACGCGACCATCTGCGGCTCGTCTCTGTAGTCCCCGTTCGCATGTCTCTCGAAGATTACTTTGTCGCGCGCCTCGGCAAAAATGATTTGGGCGAGCCCTCGAAGGCGCCGCCTAAGCTCAACAGTTTCTCCATGGCCGGAGGGAATAGGAACTCATGACCTCGCGCGTTCTATATATCGCCGCCAATACCTTTCGCGAAGCGGTGCGCGACCGGGTGTTGTACAACTTGATTGCATTTGCCCTGCTCATGTCCGCTGCGGCCGTGCTGGTTGGCACCATCTCCATCAATATCGAGCGGTTGGTGGTCATCAATCTGGGACTGACCACCGTCTCTCTGTTTGGTATGGTCATTGCCATCCTGATCGGGATCGGCCTGGTATCGAAGGAGATCGAAAAACGCACTCTGTACACCGTACTTTCCCGACCGGTGCGGCGCTGGGAATTCATCGCCGGCAAGTTTTTTGGTCTATCGGGCACTCTTGTGGTGAACACGTTCTGCATGGCGGTGGGGGTGTTCCTCTCCCTTTTGTACGTATCCCATCGCTTCGAAAGCGGTGATCGAACCGTGTTAATTGCCCTGTACTTTATTGTTCTCCAGCTGTTCATTATCACTGCTCTGGCTCTGCTGTTCTCCTCTTTCTCTTCTCCCTTGCTATCGGCACTATTTGCATTTTCTTTATTCGTAATTGGCAGTTTTGCCGAAGACCTGCGCGGATTCGCAAAGATGGCGCACGGCATCGCGGGATGGCTCGCTTCTGCAGCCGCTTATCTGGTACCCAATTTTTCCGCGCTGAATGTGATCAACCAGGCTGCTCATGGTCAGCACGTGGTATTTCGACTTATCGCCTATAACACTGCTTACGCCTTGGTCTACAGTGTTGCCGCTTTAAGCGGCGCGGTCCTTATCTTTGAGCGTCGCAATCTAAAATGACGAACTCGACCATGTCCGGAACCCAAGCCACTGCGAACAGCGCTACCAGCAGAGTGCCGGGTAAGCCTGAGACGCGCCCCGGCCCCTTTTCAAAGCCGGGCGGCCCGAAGGTGGCATCAAGGTCTCGGAGGTTGACCACGCTGGTGTTCTCTGCCCTGCTAGTTGGGTGCTTGAGCGCGTCCATCCTATTGCTAAGATTTACCGATCGCCTGCGTACCTTCGCCTCCGCCGAAGATGTCTTATACATTACTTCACCCAAGCTCCTGAAACGGATGAGCCTTGGTTACGACGGACTGTTGGCGGATGTTTATTGGACGCGCGTCGTGCAATATTATGGCGGGACACGCCGTTCAGGAGGAGGTAGGTATGAACTGCTTTGGCCGTTGCTCGAGATCACCACTCACCTGGACCCGAATTTAATTACTGCCTATGAGTTCGGAGCCACGTTTCTTTCCGCCAATCCACCCGGCGGCGCTGGCTTGCCCCAACGAGCCATTCAACTGGTCGAATACGGAATAGAAAACAATACCGACCAGTGGAGGCTGTATTACGATCTGGGGTTCATTTACTACGAAATAAAGGATTATCGGCAGGCGGAAGATGCGTTCTTGCGAGGGTCGCAGGTGCCCAACGCACATCCGTTCTTGCGAATATTGGCGGCTCGCATGGCTGAACATGGCGGCGAGATCGAAACCGCCCGCATGCTGTGGTCGGCGACCTACGAAACGACACCCGACAAGAACATACGCGACTCGGCCGCGGATCATCTGCGGTCTCTACGCGCTGACGAAGATGTAATCGAGTTACAGAAAGCCGTTGACTCTTATATTGAACAGACCGGCCGTGTTCCGCGCAACCTCACGGAGTTATTGAGGATGGGATTGTTGACCGCCGTCCCCCTTGATCCATTGGGCCATCCTTATAAGATTGAAGCGGGTGGGAAGGTGGTTGTGAGCGATGCCCATGCTCTTCCGTTCTTGCAGCAAGGACTGCCCTCGGGCTATTCGAAGTCCGAGTGACTACATCGGCAAGCTCTCAGAACCGCTGATCGTCTTGCTTCGTCTGCAACCCGGTTCTTGGGATACGATCCAATCGGATAGCCTTGGCCAAAGCAGCAGGCGCCCCAGGTCTTGTTTGCGTCACCGTATTGTTTGCCGCCAGACACCCGAAAGAATTGATGGCCTGTACTGAGTATCTGTGTTGTCCCCAACCCGGTCTATTATTCCGATGTCTCAGTTGAGACTTTCAGCCGAAGCGTTATTTTCTTCTACTCGTCGTTGGTGGCAGCGAGAGCGCCAGAACGCAAGCGCCGCCGCCTCAATGCGCCATTTTCTGGCTTTAACCTGGCGCTTTTTGCGCGACTCCATGCCGGACCGTCGCCGCCAGCGCTATGGTGACGTCGACTACGATTGGGACTATCGGGTGGAGACCACTAGCGCGACCGTCGGCTGGGGCACACGATTTCGGGGCCTGCTCCATGCCCCCTATCAACCGGTGGACCCCGAACTGTTTCGTGCAATTATGAGCTCACTCGAGTTCGATTTCACTGAATTCACTTTCCTCGATATAGGCTCTGGCAAGGGCCGGGCCCTACTGCTTGCCTCCGAGCACCCGTTCAAACGCATAATCGGAGTCGAACTGCTGCCTGAACTCAATCAGATCGCCAGTGTAAACATACAGAAGTTCTCCTCACCGCTCCAGCGCTGTCACCACATCGAAACAGTTCGCGGCGATGCAACGCAGTTCATCTTCCCACCAGAGGCGATGGTCATTTTCTTATTCCATCCATTGCCGGAAGCGGAGTTGCGCGAGCTAATGCTCCGTTTGAGCACTTCTCTGGCCTCGCTGCCCCGGCCGATCTACCTGATTTACGCCTACCCCGCCTTTGAAAGCGTGATTGCGGGTTTCTCCTCATTTCAAAAGATCGCCGGGACACTTCAATATTCAGTCTTCCGTCATATCTGAGGGTAGCTCATGACTTTGGCGGCGAGCCGAAGGATGCATACGGTACAATCAGTAGCATAGGCCATTATCATCCGATTCCAAGGCCGGTCCATCCGCTCACATCAAAGCGGAGTAGCGGCATCTAATTGGGAAGGTCTCCCAGCTTCGTCATCGAACATGCCATCTCGTCGTCACGTTACAGCCCTACTGGTCGGTATAGTTCTCTGGCTAGCAACACCGCCGCCCGTGAGTTCTCTACCCGACATCCACTCGGTAGCTCGCGCCGTCGACGATCATTACAACCGTTTGCAATCGCTCGAGGCTGAATTCAATGAGATTTATCAAGCACCTGGAGTCCAACGCAACGAATCCGGCACCTTATGGTTGAAAAAACCGGGCAAGATGCGATGGGAATACCGTTCCCCCCAGAACAAGCTGTTTGTCGCCGACGGGCGAGACACATGGTTTTACCTTCCTGAGGAGAAGCAGGTGCACAAGTCTTCTTTGCGAAGGCTGGAGGATGTCCGCTCTCCAGTTGCTTTTCTCTTAGGTAAAACAAAGCTGGAGAAGGAGTTGCAAAATCTGTCCTTTGCCCCCCAGGTGCGCGCCGAGAATGCGTCCGATGCAATGATTCGAGGGGTTCCGAAGGGGCTCGAAGGCCGGATTCGGCAAATATTGCTGGAGGTGACTCCAGAGCACCGAATTGCGCGCATTCTAATCGACGGGCAAGATGATTCGATTACCGAGTACCGGCTTCTGGGCCAGAGGGAGAATGTCCCGGTAGCTGAAGCCAAGTTTCGGTTCCAGCCACCGGCCGGTACTGAGATTGTGAATGAAGAGATGGGAGACTAGCCTGGGCGAAACCCGGCTCAGCTATTCCCGGTAGGTTACTCGCGGTACCGGTAGGGTCTTCCGAGCAACAAACCCCTGAGTCCTGAATGCTAGACTTAGGGAGGCTACGACGCACTGTATGGCCGAGTTTCTAGTTAAAGTTGCGGATGAACGTGGACACCTGATGCAGCAGGTGGAGATCGGGTATTCAGAAGCCGAAGTCCGCGAGCGCTTCCAACAACAGGGCTTCTTGGTTTACTGGGTTAAGCCCAAGGGAATGCTTACCGCAGGTCGTGGTCCACGGCATAGGCGGGTCAAACCGGGAAGTTTTCTGGTCTTTAACCAGCAGCTGTTCACTTTGCTCAAGGCCGGCCTGCCCACTCTGGGATCATTGGACCTGCTGATTAAAAGACAGAAGAACGTGTATTTCCGTTCCTTGCTACAAAACGTCCGTGACCGGGTTAAGGGCGGCGAGCTACTTTCAGAGGCTTTCGCCGCCCAAAACGTCTTTCCCAAGATCTTTACCACCACCCTAATGGCCGGCGAAAAGAGCGGAAACATGGAAGAGGTACTCTCTCGTTACATCAATTTCCAGCGTCTGGCCCTGACATTCAAGAAAAAATTGGCCGTATCTCTGGTCTATCCTGCCCTGCTGGTGTCAGTTGTGATGTGCATGCTGGTGTTCCTTGTCACCTACGTAGTACCGCAATTTGCCATGCTGTATCACGATCTGCAGGCACAGCTGCCTGCCATCACCGTCTTCATGTTGGAGATCGGGACGCATGCCCAGCGCTACGCTCCCGCGGCACTGCTGGCCTTCGTGATCGTAGGCCTAATCCTTTGGCGCTGGAAGGCCACCGATCGTGGCGCCATGCAGATCGATGGCGCCATTCTCAAGCTGCCGCTCATTGGCGACATCTTACTGAAATACCAAGTGGCAACGTTTTCCCGTATGTTGTCCACATTGCTGGCCGGAGGTATGCCTCTTGTCCCCTCGCTTGAAACGGCGGGATCATCGATGAGCAGCCGAAGGATACTGAATGGGGTACGCCAAGCATCCACGCGGGTACGGGAAGGCCAGACTTTGGCACACAGTCTGGAACAGCAGAAGATGTTTCCCGAGTTGAGTGTAGAGATGATTGAGGTTGGGGAATCCACTGGCGCCTTGCCGGCCATGCTCAATTCAGTAGCGGAATTTTACGAGGAAGACGTACAAACCGCGTTGGGTGCGGCCATGGCATTGATTGAACCAGTCATACTGATTGGTATGGCGATTGTAGTAGGCGGAATTCTGATTTCGTTGTATTTACCGATCTTTAGCTTGGGATCGAGCATTCATTAAGTCAGCGGTGGATGGGAAGCATGTCAGAAAAGAAATCGGTATTTGTGAGTGGCGGCAACGGCCAAGCGGCACCTGCTCCTTCCGACGAGCTGGCTCGGGCCCAAGATGTGGCACGCCGTTATCGCTGCGAATTCGTCGACCTGCGCGACTTTCAACTTCATCATGATCTATTTTCGAAGATCGATCCGCGGCTCATGTTCCGCTATAACTTCGTACCTCTCGAGGAGACCGGGGAAGGTAAGTTGGCCATTGCCATCGCCGATCCCAGCCAGCTGATGATGATCGATGAAATCAGCTTGCTGCTTGGCAAGCGTATTGTGACCAAGGTCGCGACTCTGGCGCAAATCAGCGAAATCCTCAAGAAGACCGAGCAATCAAAGCGCGTTCTCGAAGACGCCAGCGAAGT
>JAFAPG010000372.1 GCA_019247235.1 Acidobacteriota bacterium | reverse complement strand
GCGCATAACCCGTCCAGCCTCCACTCTGCTGAAGGTTGTAAAACGTCTGGCCCCCGGATTGACCGTTGTTGCTCGGCACGGAGCCAACGTTCAGAGTGAGTTGCACCTTGTCCGACCAACCACAATTATCCCACTGCTGCACGACCGGATAGTCGGTCCCTGCGTTCAAGGGCAGATAAGTGTCTAGCCTCGAGCCATTGACCACATACGCCAACTGGTAAGGAGCAGTATAGATTCCCATGGCGGCCACGCCCCTTGGGCAATCCGGTGAACTGGCAGAAGCAACAAAATGGACGGGGGAGCCAACGCTTGCGCCGTTCCCCGGGCTGGACACACTAACCCCGGCAATTGCGGGTAGCGTGTAGACACACAGACACACATTGAGTAAAAGCTTTCCCAACTTCATTTCCCAACATCTCCAACTAATCTTTTTTTAAAGGCTGCAAAATCAGCAGCTAAGTTGAAGGGGATTCTAGGGGTGCTTCTACTCAGGTTCAACGAAAAATAGGAATTCGACCCAGTCGGAAGTACATGTCCTTGCTAAGACAAACGCCTTAGCAATCCTTAGTTTTCTGGAGTTTTCCCGATAATTTGCAGGTAAAGAACATGAACAAATATCGTGACACGATATATCTTGCAGGGTCGCGAATGTGGCGCAGCTTAAATCGTTACCGGTGGGAGCCTTAATCCGTCGCGTGCCACCTGGAGTGGCAGCACGCGCCCGCCAACATCGACGATGGCGCTGGCCACACGGCTCGAAGCTCCTCTCTCCACGAGAAAGATCACGCATCCCCCGCCTCCCGCGCCGCATACCTTAGCGGCAAGTCCACCATGTTTGCCGGCGACGGCGATCAATCGATCGATCAACGGGGTGGTAATTCCGGGAGCGTTGGTTCGTCGCATCTTCCATTCTTCTCGCAACAGACGAGCTACTTCTGTCCAGTCTTCAGCTAGCAGCGCTTGATGCATCAGACGGGCAACCTCCGCGATCCGGGCAAAATTGCGGATCACCCGCTGGTTGCCATCGATATGGGCTTTGAAGACCTCCCAATTGTTAATGCCAGAGCGGCGGGGCACGCCCGTGTAGCCCAGCACGAAACGGGACTCGATCTCTTCGGGAATGATGGGTACGACTTGGCGGTGAATGCCGTCGGCATCGAGGCGAATCGCGCTCACGCCCCCATAGAGCGCGGGATAATAATCCTGGCAACCGGTAGGCACTTGGATAATTTGCGCTTCTACGTTCTGGGCAATGACTCGCATCTGCTCTAAGGTTAGATTGCGCCCGGTGAAACGCCCCAGCGCAGCGGTGGTTGCAATCATCAGCGCCGAGGAACCGGAAATTCCAGCACCCGCGGGCGACTCCGAATCGGTCTCAATCAGGGCGCCCTCTCGCGGCGCGAAAAATTGCAAAAGTCGTCCCGTAATCGGTAGGCGGAATCGCTTCCGTTGGCGAACCTCCTCAAAGCTCTGGAAACGCTCTTCGCGTTTGGTGTCCAGAGATCGCGAGTAGATGGTGTTCCCCTTGAGCGGCGTGATTTGGCAGGTAGTCATGATGTTGACTGCCAGGTTGAGCGTAACCGCGCCTGGGTGAAACAGATAGAGCGGCCATAGATCAAGCGTGCCTCCGGCCAGATCTACACGACAAGGAGCCCGCGCTACGATGGTCGGACCGGTCGCGATGTGAGTGAGGTTACGCACACAAGGAAAGGGAAGATTAAAAGATTATATGTTGGCCCCAGTCCAGGAGGATTAGCCAAGTACCTGGATCGGTACGCTGAGAGGAATGGATGCAAGGCAGGTTTCCGGCTGTTCCCTCCCCGCCCAGCCGGATATGGCCGAAGCCGTTGATTAGGAGGTGAGATTCAGGGCCCTTTTCAGCGTGCCCCGCTCTGCCTGGATCTTATGTTGTAACAGAGTAATGGCATAGATGAGCTGCTCGGGTCGGGGAGGACATCCAGGAACGTAAATGTCGACGGGGATAACCTGATTGACGCTCTGGACCAATGCGTAGTTATTGAACACCCCGCCAGAGGTAGCACAGGCGCCCATCGAGATCACCCACTTCGGCTCCGGCATCTGTTCCCAGAGCTGACGTATAACCGGAGCCATTTTGTTTGAAACTCGTCCGGCGATAATCATTAGGTCTGACTGCCGGGGCGAGGGGCGAAAGACCTCGGCGCCAAAACGGGCAATATCAAAACGTGAAGCCCCCATCGACATCATCTCGATCGCGCAGCAAGCAAGGCCAAATGTCATCGGCCAAATCGAGCTCTTGCGCATCCAGTTGACCACGTTGTCCACGGTGGCGAGTACCACGCCCTCCGGGGTTGGATTGCCATAGGTAAGCTCCTTCACCACCCGCTTACCATTTTCAATCTCAACATAGGGGCCAAAATCCCGTACGTTTGCCATCACTCCATTTTAAACCACGGCAGAGGCTCGGCGCCGTCGCATCCATGTTGCCTCTTCTTACCTGGGCAGAGCAATTGGCCGCAAGGAACGCGGACAGCGTTTCCCCAACCGGCACCTTCGCGGCATGAACTTGTTGAAATCAGAAGGAATCGGTGCCAGCCGAACCCCTGCCGAGGAACGGTTTGACTTCCTCTAGGTTCAATCAAATAATCAAAGTCGTGGATATCTACGAGGAGATCGTTCGTCTGCGCGAGCAGGGCCGACGCGGTGCGGTGGCCACCATCGTGAACGTGCGGGGCTCGATCCCCTCCTTCGAGACGGCAAAGATGCTGGTGCGTGACGACGGCTCCATTGTCGGAACCATTGGCGGGGGATGCGTTGAGGCCGAGGTATGGCAAGCGGCACGGCAAGTGATGGAAAGCGAAAAGCCACGCACTTTGACCTTCAACCTGAACCAGAACCCAAAATTGGATACCGGCCTGGTATGTGGAGGGACTCTTGACATCTTCATCGAGCCGGTGCTTCCCGCAGCATGCCTGTATATTTTTGGCGCTGGGCACGTCGCCTTTCATCTCTACCAGGTCGCCAGCAATGCAGGGTTTGAAGTGATGGTAGTCGACGACCGCGAAAACTACGCCAATCGCGAGCGTTTTCCCCACGCCAAAGAAGTGATCGCCGAGGATTACGAGCAGGCAATGGCACGCCTAAGCCCAGCCGATAACTCCTACATCGTGATCGTGACCCGTGGGCATCGCGATGATATGAGGGTGCTGCGTTGGGCCGTGCAGACGCGTGCCCCATATGTAGGAATGATCGGATCCAAGCGCAAAACCATTACTATCTTTCGCGAGCTGGTGAAAGAGGGCATTTCCGAGCAGTCGTTTGAACGCGTGCATGCCCCGGTTGGTCTCGATATTGGCGCCATCACTCCGGAAGAAATTGCCGTGGCCATCACCGCGGAATTGATCGCCGCCCGCCGGCGGGTTGAGCGCCGCTTGCCACATATGAGCTGGTTTCATTCCCGGCGGGTGGAAGCCGCCCCTCTACAGTCCGAACTGAAAGAGGCAGAGGAATAACAATCATCGACCGCAGCGAACGGTGCTCTGAAGAATATGGCCACCCTTGGTCTCATCGAATATAACCAGGCTAGTCCCGAAGTGCGCGCCGTCTATGACGATATTATGGCTACTCGCAAAACCGAGACAGTCAATAATTTTTGGAAGGCCCTAGCCAACGATCCCGTCACCTTGAAGCGAACCTGGCAGGATATTAAGCAGATCATGGCTACAGGCGCACTTGACAGCTTGACCAAGGAGCTCATTTACGTCGCCGTGAGCGTTACCAATCAGTGTGGCTACTGTATTGCCTCCCATACCGTGGCGGCGAGAAACAAAGGTATGACGGACGACATGTTTCGCGAGCTGATGGCCGTGGTGGGA
>JAFAPG010000095.1 GCA_019247235.1 Acidobacteriota bacterium | reverse complement strand
ATGATGGCCAATCCTGCTATTGTGGCGGTCGCCCAACCCACCCACATAACCTGTTTTCGGCGCTGCACTACAACATCGTTCTCCAAGAGAGGAATACTGCCAAGGATCGTCAGCTGGGTATAAAGCCGCGCATCTTTCAAATTTTTGAGAGAGGTGTCTTTGAATTCCCGGAACGCGACGACAACCAGCCCGAGCACCAGGCCAATGACGGCGCCGACAGGGACAATGGTCAGGCGTTTAGGAGCGTATGGAGCCGGTGGGAGCGAGGCCTGATCGATAACTTCGAGTGTTTGTCCCTGTTTACGCTCATCGATGTGATTTGCCAGCACCGATCGTTGCAGTTTGGCTTCGGCCTCCATGTACCGCGTGTGTGCGAGGTCTCGATCGCGCAGCAGGTCGGTGTATTCCTTTTCTCCAGCAGGAACGTTTTCAAGACGCGCCTGGTAATTCCGGAGCCCGGCATTAACTGATGCGATGTCCCGGTTGACCGACTTCGTTTCCATCTGATTGGCCTTTAGCTGCAGTTGGATCTGGTCAACGATGGTCTGCGCATCAAATTTCTGGCCATATTTAGCATCAAAGGCGGGGTCCGTCTTGGGAACATTCTTTGCCAGAGCATCCCGCTGCTTTTTCAGGAACGCAAGGCGGTCGCGAGCCGATTGCAGATCCGGATAGTCCTCGGTATAACGATCACGCATGGCCAGGATATTGGTTTCTAGATCCTCGATCTGCTGGTCAAGCGTATTCAGCTTCGCGGTGTGAGCGACCATTGCTGGACTCTGGATTGCGTCGGCGCGCTGCTTAGCGACACGGAGATCATTTTCGAGCATCATTCGCTGCTCGTTCAGGCGTGCGGCCTGGCCATTCAGCGAGTCGAGGCGATTGGAAAGCGCTCCCATTTGAGACATGTTGAGCTGGACTTCGTCCGGTAGGCGTCCTGCGTTCTTCTCGCGGTAGTCAGCGATCTTCTTTTCTGCCTGTTCGAGATCCTGCTTAGCATGGTCGTCTTCGTCCTTCAGGAATTGGTAGGCAGCCTGTTGGCTCTCAGAGGTTTCGGTACTGCTGGAGTTCATGAAGCGGGTTACAAGATCCTGGCAAACTTTTTGAGCGACATATTTATCGGGATAAACAAACGCAACGATCATCGCGGGCAGAACGCGTCCCGCAGCAAACCCGCCTTCTGTGGGACGAATAATGATGGATTTCCGCATCTGATCGATGACATCTTCGAGCGGCTCTTTTTTCAGCTCTTTCTTGTACAGACCATAGGTGTTGATCATGCTCTCGAGGGCCGTCCGGCTCAAGATGCTCTGAGCCATGCTATTGATGCGATCGGCTACATCCTGGCTCGTGACCTTCGGTGCCATGTCTGGCGCTAATTGTTCCGGCACGACGCGGATACGGGCCTCCGAATAGAACATGTCGGTCATCATAAATGCCACGATGGTCGAAATGACAAGTCCGGCGAAAGTCGGCGCCATGAGCCAGCCAATGTTGCGCCGAATGATATCGATGTAATCCCCGAAATCGTAGGGACGCCGAGGCGTAGAAAGTGGATCTAACATATGCGAGTCTTCGCTTACTTTCTTCTAAGGAACGACGATGTGATCGCCAGGTTGGATTGCAATATTCTGGTCCATGTGTTTGCCCCGTAGGACGTCATGATAGTTGAAATAAATTCGCTTGTTGCCCCGGAGCACATAAATCTTCTTCTGATTTGCGAACTCTCCCACACCGCCAGCCTTGCTGATGGCCTCTAGTACCGTAGTGGGAGTAATGAGCGCGTATTCGCCTGGCCGGGCGATTAATCCATCCATGTAGTAACGTTTGCTCCCGACGTCTTGAACGGTGACCGTGACGAGGGGCTTTGTGACGTATTTTTTGAGGGCGCTGGCTACAATTTCTTGGACTTCGTTGGGAGTTTTCCCACCTGCGTCGAGATCGCCAACCAGGGGCAGAGTGAACTTGCCATCCTGATGCACCGCAACGGGCCCAGAAAACTCGGGTTCC
>JAFAPG010000890.1 GCA_019247235.1 Acidobacteriota bacterium | reverse complement strand
CGCTCGCGTGCATCTAGAGTGTCTCCCGTGCCGTGTATTCCTGAGGTGGTGGCTTTCGCCTAGTTACCCGCGTGCATCGAGGCTGTCGCGGGCTCCTGCTACAATTTCGCTTGTGCAGAGGCGATTCATTTCTCCGGTCCTAGTGTTGGGATTCATGCTGCCAATTGGCTCATTGGCCCAGGAAGCAAACTCCGGGCAACCTCAGGTGAAGGTAAACGTTCTGAATGTCTGCTCGCCTTCAGGAGAAGAGCAACAGCAGATCTCGGGGGCGCTTGAGCGCATACCCAAGCGCCCGGCATTCAGCCAAGATTTTGAGGTAGACCGTGGGCGCTCGGTGCTCGACCCAAGTGCGAACCCATTAGCCACGCTTAAGGAGCAACTTCCAGCGGGATCGGCTGTGGCCGATTTTGTTCGCCTACGCCGCGATCTAACCTCGTCCGACGTCTACTCTACCGTCCAGTATTCATTCAGCCGTGATAGCAAGCAAATGGTTGAGACTCTGGTATTTCGCGTTCGTGATCCAAAAGATCTTTTGCAAGTTTCAATCGAGGACAGCGCCTCTTCGGTTACCGCGCCGGCGGCTATGCTGAATGCGACGACTCCGGCGGAAAGAATTAAACTCGAGCGGTTCGGAAAGTCTTCGGTGGTGCTCGCCCGGTGCACCGGCTCGGGTGAAGGGCCGGCCCCCGATCAAACCGCCTATGAACCGCTATTTCGCTCGGCCACTTCGGTCCTTGCCAATTATCGCGGCTTCTTAGGAGCCAGAACTCTGGTACCTGAGGAGATGACCCGGCTCAGCCGGAGTGCGGCTTCTGCCGCATTGGGACCCGGAAAGAAGCCGAAAAGCTCGAATTCAAAGTGATTTCTCGCGCCGGCGGGGCTGAAACCGAATTTAAATCCGATAATCTAACGGAGTCTATGGACAACGTGCGCAACGTGGTAATCATGGGCTCGGGATGCGCCGGCCACACCGCGGCGCTTTACACCGCCCGCGCCAACCTCGTACCACTCGTCATCGAAGGCCACGAACCTGGCGGTCAATTGTCGCTGACCACTTTGGTGGAAAACTTTCCCGGGTTTCCTGAAGGCATACAGGGGCCAGAATTGATCGCCAATATGCGGCGTCAGGCTGAGCGTTTCGGCGCCGAATACAAGCTGGCTCATGTCACCGGCGCCGACCTCAAGGCAGATCCCTTCACTTTGCATTTAGGAAAAGAGGTGGTGCGGACGCGCACGCTGATTATCTCGAGCGGAGCATCGGCGCGCTGGCTGGGTCTAGCGAACGAGCAGGCGTTGATCGGGCATGGGGTCTCTTCCTGCGCGACCTGTGACGGGTTTTTCTTTTCCGGGAAGGAGATCGTCGTCGTCGGAGGAGGAGACTCGGCCATGGAGGAAGCGCTATTTTTGACCCGCTTTGCCACCAAGGTGACTGTCATTCACAGGCGTGACCAATTTCGGGCGTCAAAGATTATGCTCGACCGGGCGCAGAAGCACGAAAAGGTCGAGTTTCTTACCAATACAGTCGTCGAAGACGTTTATGACGCTTCGAAGAAGGAGGTTACCGCCTTAAAACTTCGCGACCTGCGCAACGGTAAGAATTGGGAATTCCCGACGAGCGCGATGTTTTTAGGAATCGGTCACATTCCAAACGCAAAAGTCTTTGCTGACCAGCTGGATACCGACCAGGATGGCTATCTCAAGACCACCAATTACGTCTTCACCAAAGTGCCCGGCGTGTACGCATGCGGGGACGTCCAAGACCGGCGTTACCGCCAGGCTATCACCGCAGCCGGATCCGGGTGCATGGCGGCCCTTGAGGTTGAGAAGTTTCTCGAAGACCAAGGCCACTAAGGGACAGCGGCGGTTACCTTGGTGTTCATTCTGAATTCCCGGGCGTAATCTTCCTGTCCCTCGCGGCACTCATTATTCTCAGACCATGAAGCGGTTATCTGTGGTCTTGGCATTGGCTTGCGCAATCCTCTACTTGCCAGCCTCGGCGTTTGCCCAAAGCGTCGAAAGTTCGGATGCGCGTAAGGTGGTCAAACGCTTAACCCCGAAATATCCCGAAGCGGCCCGTTTGTTGCAGCTCTCGGGAACCGTCCGGCTCGAGGCGCTGGTGAATCCCAATGGCGAGGTGAAGACGGTCCGGGTAAAGGGCGGAAATCCTGTGTTTGTGCAGTCAGCTCAGGATGCCGTCCGCGAATGGAAATGGCAAAAAGGAGAGCGTGAAACTACTGAATTGATTGAGTTTACGTTCAGCCCGCAATAACAACTACGGCTTTCTGGAACCGTAAAGCGGATCGGCAGGGAGCATTCCTCCGTGGTACAACTGCCTGTGATCTTCCCGTGCGTCGATAAACCATCCTTCCGTTTTCTCGGGCACTCATCGTGAGAGGACTGCTGCTTCAGTTGTCTGCGAGTCGCTCCTTGCGGGCCGTAGCCGAGCGCTCCTCTCTCGGACGCCGCCTCTCCGGTCGGTTCGTCGCCGGCACGGGGGTCGAAGACGCCTTACGAGTAGCAGCGGTCCTCAATGCGTCGGGTCTCGAGGTCTCCGTCGACAACTTGGGCGAAAATGTCAGTACTCCCCAGGAGGCTCGCCAGGCGGCCGAGCTCTACCGCCAGCTGCTTAGTGAGATTTCAGAAAGAAAGCTTGCTGCCAATGTGAGCGTGAAGCTGACGCATATGGGCTTCGATATCGACCCGAAGTTGGCCCATGAAAATGTCTCCAGGCTGGTGGGTCTCGCGGCATCGTTCACCCCGCCCAACTTCGTGCGTGTCGATATGGAGGGATCACCCTATACCGAGCGAACGCTCGATCTAGTCGAAGAGCTTCATGCGCAACCCGAGCATCGCGGGTGCGTGGGGGCGGTGATCCAAAGCTATCTGCGGCGTTCGGAACACGATGTAACCCGATTGCTCGGACGGGGAATCCGGATTCGCCTCTGTAAAGGCGCCTATAACGAACCAGCGGAAGTCGCCTTTCAAAGCAAATCCGAGGTTGACGAAAATTATCTTCGCCTCACGAAGACGCTCCTCAAGAGCGGGATTTATCACGGACTTGCTACACACGATGAAAAAATTGTTCACGAGGTGCAGGCTTTTGCGAAACGCGAGAACATTCCTAAAGACCGCTTCGAGTTTCAGATGCTCTATGGAATCCGGCGGGACCTGCAGCAGTCGCTCGTCCGCGATGGCTGGCGCATGCGGGTTTACGTTCCCTTTGGCACCGAGTGGTACCCGTATTTGATGAGGCGGTTGGCAGAACGCCCGGCCAATCTCTTCTTTGTCGTAAGACACCTACTAAGGAGCTAGTCCGAAGCTACAGTTTCTGGGTTTTGGCCTATGTTCCTCATGTTCGGCCTGGCAAATAAGCGACTCTCAAAGATCCCCGGGCTGAAATCCCGAACCCCGAGCCGCCTTCCTGAGTTGCAGGAAACAAGCTAGGTACTCAAGCTAATCTCCACCTGATTCAGCACTCGATCCACGTGCCACCTTCGCTTTTGCCGTAGCTCCTCGAACTCGCAATGACTGGCCTTCGAGGCGGCCCAATTTGGGACGCGATGTCCGCCGGATTTTAATTTCTCGCTTTGGGAGTTGCTCGATTTGAGCGTCCAGCCAGTAACATCGACAAGCACGACAGGTGTCGAATCCTTAAAAAGCGGCCCTGAGGAAAAGCGGCGGTGAGCGATTTTCCATAGCTCTTCGAGTCTGTTAAGGTTTATTGCCACGCGAGAAGATTTCCGTGCTCCTGTTGACCACTGAATTCCGGATGCAAAAACCAGAGTACGTGGAATTCCCGCTTCTTTTCGTTCACCGGCCCCAAGTGTCGAATGAACATCCGGCGAAGGCGACGCCGGTTGCCATTGCGGTATCATACACAGGCCACTTCCCAGGGTCCCCAGCAAGTAGCAACGCTCAACCGGCTGTTCGAATCGAAAAACATTCGCTCGGAGTGAAAGCAAATGAAATTAACGAATGTACTCGTACCGGTGGTCATGCTGTTGTTGGCCTTATCGGCGTCGGCTCAAACCAGACAGCCTCTGCCTGAGCCAGGGGTGATACTTTGGCCCAAACTAGAAATCGGTGCTGACTATTCCTATGTGCGTTTTCCTGCCACCACGCATTTTGCGGCGCGGCACACTCTGCTCGGTGGCGGCGGTTTTCTTATCTACAACTGGAATGAGTTTCTCGGTTTGAGAGGTGAAGTCCAGGCCTACATCAGCAACAAGGGCGCCTTTGTTCTCCCGCCCTCATCCACCTTCCCTGCGGGTGCGGCCGGAACCTCGCAAGGGAATATGATCACCTACATGGTTGGACCAGAGTTCAAGGTTCGTTCCCACTTTGTCCAGCCGTTCGGCAATCTGCTGGTGGGCGGAGCGCACACCAACATTTACGACATATTGCTCAAGCCGCTGTGCCAGCCCACTGCCGGAAGCTGTACCACCAAAGCACCCACGGCCGAGTCCTTCGCGCTCGAGTTTGGTGCCGGAATCGATCTTCCCATCAATAAGTACATTTCACTCCGGCCAGTGCAGGTCGATTACCTGTTGACCCGGTTCGCCAATCCATTCACCAGGGCAAGCATTCAGAATAGTTTCCACTACTCAGCTGGATTAACTTTTACTCTCGCTTGGGGTACTTACTAAGAGAGGCAGTCGAGGTTCCTCCCGAAAACTCGCTCGAACATTGCTCTCGATCGCCACATCGGTCGTGTGCAATGGCGCGGTACTACGGCGCGTCCTTTAATCTCGTACGAACGAACAGATTCTTCGACCATGCGACATGAGTTGCGGTTCGAAACCATGCAAACCTTTACGGTGGTTGGGGTCTCTCAGCGAGCGGCCGCCCCACGGGGGTCCGTAGCGCGCAGCTGAGTTGGTTTACTCGCTTGCCGCCAGCGCGAACTCGCGACGAACGGGAATTATGACCCTGAGGGAAGTTCCTTGATTGTTCGACTCAACATCGAATGTTCCACCAAGTTCTCTGATTCGCTCGCGCATTCCGGCCAGTCCTACGCCGGCTGTGCCGGACGAGCGGAACTGCTCGAGCACTTTTTTAGCGATCCCCACGCCGTGGTCTTCGATTGTGAGCGACAGCCGGTGACCGTCGGCCCGAAATGCGATCTCTCCGGAACGACTCTTTGAATGGCGATGAATATTCGTCAGAGCCTCCTGTAATACTCGAAATAGCGCGATTTCAATGTCCCTGGGCATGCGCTCGGGTGGGTCGGAGATTTCCACCTTGAGCTGAACACCAC
Source organism: Acidobacteriota bacterium (assembly GCA_019247235.1). Classification (GTDB taxonomy): domain Bacteria; phylum Acidobacteriota; class Terriglobia; order Terriglobales; family Acidobacteriaceae; genus Gp1-AA145. The sequence goes on along the minus strand of JAFAPG010000890.1, from coordinate 9,609 downwards.
TCCTTTTGGCGAATTCCTCGGCATACCATCGCGCCGCCGCAGAAAAACCTGCCTCCTCAAGGCCCGACGGGTGCAAGAGATGAGAAATAGTCCTGATGTCGGTGAGCGAGCGGTCGATGAGCTCCATGCAATCGATATAGCGCCGATCCCGTTCATGGCCCATGGCGATCGCCGCAAAGACCATTTTCGCGGCCGCCAAATATTGACCGGTGCTGTCATGCAGTTCCCTGGAAAGCCGGCGGCGTTCTTCATCTTGAAGATGGAGGAGGCGCGCGGTGAGCCGCCGGGCGGCTTCATTGCTGGCTACGGCTATGAATTCTGACTCACGCGCTTTACGTTCCGCCTCGTTCGCCGCCCGAGCCGCTTCGCTCGCGCGCTGTTCAGCCTCTTCTCGGGCAGCCAGCTCTTCTCGCAAAAGGCGATAATGCCAGAACAGCAGCAGCACGGCGGCTGCGAAGCTGGTAGCGAGGATCATGGTCGAGAGTAGAAAACGCGTACCCGCCGCGCCGCGTCGGGCGGCGAGCACCCGCGCCTCCTCGGTGCTCATCTCCTGCATTACGGAAATGATCTCGTCGCCGACGGCCACGCTTTGGCGAGTTAGATCCGGCTGGCCTGGACGAGCCGGCATCGCATTTTTCTTGATCTCGATCGACCTTTCCCACAATTGAATGCGGTCGTTGACCAGTTGCTCCAGGCGGTCACAATGCTGCTGTTGAATGGCGTTGTCTCTCGTACTTTGTCGAAGTTCATCGACCTTGAGGGTGACGAGGGCCCGATCATGCTGGTACTGCTCTAGATCGGCTGGTTGGCCGCTGAATACGTAGGTCAGTCGGGCGCGGGCGGCTGAGGCAATTGCCGACTCCGTCTCCCCGAGCAAGACCTGGATCTGCTGGGAACGCTCGACCAAACGCTCGCTAAAGGCAAAGCTGCGCAGCGTTCCGTAAATGACCAGGGCGCAGGCAAGCAGCAAGCCGATGGCGATAACAAAGGCGATCCGAGCTTTGAGCGGGCTGGACATTCTCTTGCCGGCCGGACCCTACACGCTTCAGCCGCTAAACGGCAGGATTGTAGCGGATTTTAACAGGTTTCCCCCCTGCTTGAGCCATTCGGCAGTGCTAGGGAATTTCGGCCGGGCGTTATTGAGGAGGCCGCGGTACATACCTGCCCGTACCGGTCGAAGATGGTGCCTCCTCGGACGGAGTGGAGGGTGCCAAGGGCAGGTGAGAAGCGCCGTTTAAGATGTTTCGTTCTTGAGGGGAGAACTGGCTAAAGCGACCCGATTCAATCTCGCGCTGCCGGGCACCGGGAGGCATGGCCCGCAGGGTCTCAATGGCGTTCCGCACCGCTTGACGCCGTTCCGAGGGAAGGCTATTGAACTGCGATCCCAGTCCACGAAAATCCTGCTTTTGCTGCGGCGTGAGGTGGTCCCAAGTATGCATTCGTTGGATGACCTGCTGCTGCCGCTCCGGCGGAAGGCTGTCAAAGTGCTGCAGCCTTTGCACGTAGCGCTGCTGATTTTCCGGCGAAAGCTTGCGAAAGGCAGGATCTCGTTCGAGCGACCGCCGCTGTTCATCGAGGGGCTGCTCACGGTGTTGATTGAGCCATTGTCCGGAATGGTGCCCGTCTTTCGGCGGCGGTTGGTACGAAGGCCGTGGCGGAGGTTGATATTGCGGTCTGGACTGCTGCGGCCGGGGCACGGAGTTCTTCTGACCAAACACCAGCTCCGTGCCGACGAGCAGCACCAGGCTAACAATAACGCTCGACCATCCGACTTGTGTTCTCGCCTTCACTCCTCAATCCCCGGAACTTCATCAACAATCGTTCATCCATTCGAATCTACTTCGCACGTATATTTGCCTCGACTAAGGATTCGTCTCCTGGATCTGGAGATCGTCGAGCAAGCTCGAGGCCGAGTCCGGATCAGGATCAGCAAATAGATCATGATTCCTGTCGAGTGACTGCAGGTCGCTGACCGCAGTCCCAGGGGAAATCGCTGCATGCTGAGTTCCCGGATCTCCGCCGTGCTGCATCAAAAACACACCTACACCGCTCGCCATGAGGAGGACGGCTGTGGCTGCGGTGAGCGCCGGACGCCGCACCCAGAGAAGCCAGCTTTTTTGCCGCCTCGCGGCTTCTTCACGCAGCCGGGCGCGCAAACGCGTATCGAAATATGGCGAAGGCTCCGGCATCTGCCATTCGTCGAGCATCGCCATGGTCTTCTGAAAATCCGCGAGCGTCTCGGCGCAAGTCGCGCAAGAGTTAAGATGATCACCTGTCCCTGGCGGCGCGGCAGACAGTCCGGCGGCCAGATCCGGAAGCAGTTCGCGTATTTCATTACACTTCATATTGCACCTTAACGAATATCAAAACCTTCACCCGGTACGCAGATTCTCGCGATGAGAAGCCGTTGTACCTCATATAAAATCCTTCAACTCGTTTCGCAAGGCCTCATAGGCGCGAAACAAAAGCGACTTAGTGGCGGATTCACTCAACTTTAAAACCTCGGCGATCTGGCGATAATCCATCTGTTGATACTTATGCATCAAGACCGCCATCTTTTGCCTCTCGGGTAGCGCTTCGACCTTCGCACGAATGGCGCGCAACCGCTCCCGACGCACGATCTGCTCTTCGACATTCGGCGTCTTATCGGGCAAGTCAGGCGTCTGCCCGGTGTCAGAGTCGGCCTCGTCGAGAGGCATAGTGTTCTCGCGTCGTTCGTGGCGGGTATCACGAGCATGATTGACGGCCAAGTTGGTGGCGATTCGATACATCCAAGTGCTGAATTTCGCGCTTGGCTCGTAACTCCCCCTAGAACGATAGATGCGGAGAAATACCTCTTGTGCCAAATCTTCCGCAGCCGCCATATTATGCGCCATCCGGTACATAAAACCGATCATAGGACGACGATACTTTTGCACCAGATAGTCAAAGGCGCTGTCATCGCCGGCCTTGACTCGCAGCATCATGTCCGCGTCTGAGAGCCCGCCGGTCGCCGCCACAGCCTCTGCCGCGGGTACACCCATCGCTAGCCAACCGTGATTGAGCGCGACGCTGCTCACACCAGAATTAACCCCGTCTCGCTCAGAAAGTTGCGGTTCCTGCCGGTCGGTCGGTTGGCCCGAAGTCTTTTCTGGTGAGTGATTTACGTCCGCAGTATCGGGTTTGGGTCGCTTCCACATCGGTAGCATTGAGCCTGCTTGACGTCAGTTCTGGGCGAGAGAGCAGCGGGGCTCAGTTTGGGCCCGGATTAGGCTATCACGGTGGGGAATCGGCAGGGAATCCGGGCGCGCAATGTTCGATGGCCTACATAAAAGCATGTAGTAGGTTCGTGGCCCTTCACAGCGTGTCATCCCCGAGATCGGAATTCGTATGCGTCAGCAATTTGACAAGAAATTCGCTCTATCGAGCAGAGTAGGGTTAAGATGCTCTCGTTCAGACGTTCAGAAAGCCGCTCCCCACCTCGTCAGAGCAGCCTGAAAGTGAGGTGCTTTATGTTTGATCACTCGGGGAAGCCACGACGTGCTTGGCAAGAGATCGCTGCTGAGGCGGCAAAAGAAACCAATCGAGAAAAGCTTCAGCAGCTTTCGGAGGAAATGGCCCAGTCTCTTGACGACGCCGACAATATCTGCAGCAACTCGAAAGAGACAAGAGGCTTAAAGAAACGGAAGCGCGCCTGGACAACCGGGTCGAAACAAGCCGGTTACTCATAAGATGTGATGGGCTTTTTCCAGGAGAAGCAGCAACTTGGACGAGCTCGAACCCCCTGAGACACTGTGTTTTTTCGCTAGTCCCGGCAACCGCTCATGCCCTGCGACCTTCAAAATGATCTCGGGAGCCAGGGATGTGGCGAGACATTAGCCCACTGCTTCTGCCCTTTGCCTGCCCTGCGCTCCCGGTATAGCTCCACACTGGAAAACTCAGCTACTCGTGAATTCCTGCGGCGTTGCTCCGCGTCTTCGGAATTTCCCTCAAACACCAAAATGAAAGGATGATCTCTTTTTGCTTACCTGCCCGTGTCCCCGTTTTGATTCTGTTGACCCGCACCCGTGTTCTGAGCACTGGCAGGGTTTTGCGCAGGCGCGGTGGTTCCGAAACGAGTCAGGCGCGGGAAAAACGGCGTTAGTCCGAAGGGCTTTTTGTCGCGCATCGAAATAATCGCGACCGGTTGGGCTTTGAGCATCTCGACGCGATCGGTCCAGGGATCCAATTTGATCCGTCCGCCAATCGGCAAGGCTGCGATTTGATCGAGCTTTGCATCATCGATCTCAGGCGCCGAATTCAAGAGAGCTGTGAGGCGGATAATCTGCCCTTTATCGTTCTTCATGGAATTGCCAATATGCGCGGTCAGGAGTGCCAAGAGCACAGGGGCACGTTCCTGCAGTTGTTTCAGATAAAGTCCCGCGGACGCGAGCTTCTGGGCGTACGGAGATTTATTCAGCATTTCAATGCCTTTTGCGTCGGCATCGGCTTCTTCTTGCGGGTTGTGACGAAATCCGAAGTTCCTGTACACCGATTCGTCGGAAAACAGCAGCCGATCGCTAAACGCGAATTTTTCCCCCACATTGTGGCCCAGCACAATGTGCCCGAGCTCATGGGCCAGAATGGCGGCAAGACTCGCCTCATCCGGCAACGTGTCGATTAAACCTCGGCTGATCACGATAGTGTTGCCGACGCTGAAGGTCTCAAGTGGGGCGGTTAGCATAACGCGGCAGCGAACCGGCCGCGGAAGGTCGATGTTGCTGGTGACGAGGATATTATTGGCGACGGTCTGGAGAACCTTATCGACCTCTCCTCTCGGCGCAAGTAGGCCGGCGGCCTGCAGGCGCTCAAGGACATTATCTTCCGCTTGCTGCTCCCATTCGCGTTCGGCTTCTAGGGGTGTGGCGTCTTGCGCCACAGCGCTGTTGTCCTTAACGGCATCAACTTTTAACTCTGTAAGCTCTTCTTCATGGCGGTCTTTGTTGAGGTTGTAGCCCCAGAGACGAGTCTGTGCTCGAAACGCCAGCTTGTCTTTCATGTCGGGGCCAAGATCGCCTTCTTCGCTGAAGATATAGGAGGGAAGCCAGTACCCAGGCACCAGGTTTAGCCGCCAGCTATCCATGTGGAAGAAGTATCCGCCACGCGGATGCGGGGCGTAGGTGCCGTTCAGGCGCACGATATTGTAGTTTTCATCCTCAGCCCACAAACGCCCTTCGAAAAGGCCCACACCCATCTTCGGTCTGGGCGTGACGTCAAACACTACGCAGCGCACATCGCCCAAAAACTCGCGACGCAAATAATGAAAATCATAATGATCGCGATCAAAATTGGTGCGATCGGCGAAAATCATCCACGAAAATCCGAGCGGCTCGTAGCGGATGCGGAAAGGACGCGATAGTCCTCCCAGGAGCGAGCTTTGCATGTGCAAATAATCCCGGCGTTCGATCCTGCTGCTCATATCCAGACGGCCCAAGAAATAATGGTCCTGGGTGGGAAGAGTGCCGAATTTCGCATCGCCTTTAAGGTTTTGCAGGTAAGTCTCAACCAGCGGTGTTCGGTTTTGTAAGAAGTTGATCAGCGCGTGCTCGCGGTCGATGATGCGATCAACCACCTGATCGAGAGTAGTCGCTGGGCCCGCAGCGGATTGTTGGGGTGCCGGAGCTGACGCGGGAGTCGAAACGGCTTGATCCGTGGAAGTCTGCGTTGTCGAAGATGGCGCTGAGTTTCCCGGCTGCGCGGCTGGCGTTGCCGGGTCAGTCGTTTGTTGTGCACTTAAGCTAAGAGTAAAAAGCAATGCGACGGAAAAAATACATATCCAACGCGTCATGGTAACTCCACGGAACCTATTATGAGGCAAGCTGAAACAATACATGCACAACGGCAGTCGAGTCTACCGGCGTGCCGTTACGCACGGCGGGCTTAAACTTGATCTTGCCGGCGGCATTCACCGCCGCCTCGTCGAGTCCGTGCCCCAGCCCACGTAGCACCCGGTTTACTTTCAACTCGCCGTTCGCACCAAACATGACTTCAAGCAGAACCTCGCCTTCGAGATTCAGCTTGCGTGCCTCTTCCGTGTAGACGGGATTGGGTTTGGAAAGAATCTCGACCGGGGTTGTAGGTGGCCCGCCGTCATCGGCGACGCGCTTTCCGGTGTTGGTTGCAATGGGTTGTGACCCAAAACCTGCACTCTGAACACCTTGCCCATTTCTTCTGCCATCGCCTTGTCCGGGTAACGCGACCCCATTTCCGAACCCGGCGCTCGCGACCGTTCCCTTGATGCCCTTTGCTCCTCCTGTGCCATTGCCTACCCCTGGCCCTTGGGGAAGATCAAAGGAACCCAACGCATTGGCGGTCAAGCGTGCCCCCTGCTTTCCTACCCCCGGTAGGCCAGCAGGATCTCCAAATCCGCCGGTTTGCACCTTCTGAATGGGAGCATTCACCGTTGGGACGGCAGAGCTTCCAAAGGATCCCGTGTGGATAGTCTTTGGCAATGCGCCTGACACAGGCGGCAGCTTCGGAGCTTCTACATTCGTTGGGCGCACCTCAGGCGCCTGGATCTTTTCGGGTTGCGGTTTAGGCTTCGGCAGATCCTTCGGCACCACCAACTTAGGTTGTTCTATGGTTACCGGAGGTGGTTGAAGCTCCGCCACCTTAGGTAGAGCTGGCGGCTGCTCAATAGGTTTCGGTGCTACGGGTTCCTGAGGTAGAACCAAATCAATGACGCGAAAAGCTAGATGGCTGTCGAGGCTGTCTGGATATAAAAGGTTTGCAAAGATCAACGCCAAAACTAGAACAACGCAAAGAACGTAGCTGAATAGGAAAGTCCGATACGCAGGTTTTTTCTCAGGCAATAGCCCGAGCGTAAGGCTTTCAGTCGTTGGCATCCTCAAAATAGGCATCCCGGCAGGCCGAGTTCTTCCTTGATCATTAAAAACCGGGGGAGGAAGTATGCTTGGCGTGAAATTTGAACGGCTCATACTTGACTACTTTCACGGCGAGGGACAGACCCATGGGCGACCTCGGAAGCTCATCCAGGGCTGAATTCCCATGGGTAGACCTTCAAAAGTATACATCGGCCGTGTCGCCGCTAGAACAAATTAAAGGTGCATGTACCTGCAGTTTGCGACAACGGATCCCGCACCTTTACTTCTACTTACGCCTACTCTGCCCCAATTCACGGGGGCGAATGGTGCGCAAGATCGTGGTGTGCCCACGGATCGGGCTGCAATTTTCTCCCTAAACGTTTCTTTATACTTCTTCCCGAATTGAGCTAACCGCAGAGTCGCATCGCGCTCATTAATCAGAAAACACGAAAACCCGTGGGATTACTCTGTTCGCATGAAAAAAGATGCAACGAAAGTCCCTGTTTGATGAACAGCAAAGACGTCCCAGTAAGTTTCAGAGTCTCCTGCTATTTGGCAAGAAGCTTCCGCCTTCAGGAGCAGCGATCACATAGCTTTCTCGCAATAGCGTCCGTAGGACCTGCAGATCTTGGTGCTTTGCTCACGCTGTGAGCCGCTCCGAGGCGGCGTGCAGCTGCAGGGGGGGAGGCATTCTTGTTTGGGCGTCAGCATAATCGTCAACGTGCAACCGACGATTGCGATAAGCAGTTTACCGTCGCCAGATCGCGCTATGCTCGATCGCTGTTACGCTTCCGGAGCGATGGTCCCATTTTGGGTCTTCAGTTCACTTTTTAGGCTGTGCAAATCGGTGGCAGCAGCTTTTTGCCCTATCGCTTTTTCTGGTATGCTGACCACCTACCAAGGATGAATCACCAGCCGATCTTTCGATTTCAAGAAGAGCCTCATTGCGAGGCAGGTTCCTGCCTCGTCTGTTAACAATGGTTTCCCCTTTAATCATTGGAGTATCGCCGGTATGGAAAGAGAGAGAAGGCAAGATCGGTCTATTCTGGTCATTGAAAACGCGCCCTCGGGCAACACTGCCAGCGTTACGAGCGTGCTTTCGTCCGCTGCTGAATTCCGCTGCGAAAGAAGGTCATGGGAGACACTTGTGCCCGACCGTCTGGAGCAATGTGGCTCGCAATTAATTATTCCTGTTGCATCACCTCCCAATGAGCGGCAGAAAGGTTTTTTTCAGGGCCTCCGAACGAAACCGACCTCTGTTCCCGTTCTAGCAGTGGTGCCTGACGAGCCAGACTCTGATCTGTTGCAGGTGGCCTCGGAAGTTGCACAAGATTTCGTGCTATGGCCGGCAAAGCAACTTGAGTTGTATGAGCGAGTGCGGCGACTGGTCGCTACTTCTGCTCCTTTTGCAGCCGACGTTCGGCGTCGGCTTGCTCGCGAAGTAGGGCTGGCACAATTGATCGGCAATGACAGGTCGTTCCTCGCCGTAATAGAACGGCTTCCGGCAGTTGCCTCCAGCGAGTTTCCTGTGCTGCTTACCGGCGAGACCGGCACAGGAAAAGAGCTCGTGGCTCGGGCAATACATCTTGTAAGCGCGAGGGCATCCGGACCTTTTATTCCTGTAGACTGCACGACGATCCCTGAACATCTTGTCGAAAGCGAGTTGTTTGGGCACTCTCGCGGCGCCTTTACAGATGCCTACCGGGACCAGAGAGGACTGATCGCAATGGGAGCGGGGGGCACTCTATTCCTCGATGAAATTGATTCCTTATCGCTCGCAAGCCAAGCCAAGCTCTTGCGGCTTCTGCAAGAGGGAACCTACCGGGCCTTGGGTGCTCCTCGGTCCGAAGCGGCAAATGTGCGGATTATTGCTGCCAGCAATCAAAACTTAGAGGCGAGTGTGCGTGAGAAGCGGTTTCGTTCCGATCTCTATTTTCGCCTGAATGTCGTGACTCTGCATATGCCGCCGCTCCGGGAGCGTCGGGGAGACATATTGCTACTGGCCCAGCACTTCCTTAAGTCGCTGTCTTCGCGAGGAGAGTCGACATTAAAAGTCCTCTTACCGACTGCGGCCCGGAAGCTCGAGAGCTACGATTGGCCGGGAAATGTGCGTGAACTTTACAACGTCATACAGCGCGCCTTCGTGCTGTCCCCGGCTCCGCGTATTCACCCCAGCGATATTCAACTGATGAATATCCACGATACTTGCGAGCAAAGCGTCCCCAATTTCCGTGAGGCCCGTGCGGCTGCGCTTGCGACATTTGAAAAAGAATATGTTTCTAAAATCCTCAGCAAGCACGGTGGCAATATCACTCATGCAGCGGTCGAAGCCCAGAAGGAGCGACGAGCTTTCGGGCGACTCGTCAAGAAGCACTGTATGCCGACGACGATGGCTTGAAATCGCGAAAGATCCTTTCCGCTTTACCCACATGTGAGTGGCACTTTATTTGCTTGTCTCTTCTCCTGTGGCGCTACGAGTGGGAGAGGACGTGACTGCGAGACAAGACAGACCTCCGCTAAAGTTGGCTTCGGAGATCCTCACGTACTTTTTGCGTAATCCCCAATCGTCTGACGATCTCGAAGGCGTGACCCGGTTCCGATTGCCTGATCAAAAAATCTACGAAACGATGCAAACCACCGAGGAAGCGCTAGAGTGGCTTGTGCGCGAAGGCTTTCTGGTGAAAGAGTCCAAACCTTGGCATGGCGATATCTATAGGTTAAATATGCAAAGGCACGACGATGCGACCTCGTTTATTGAGGGCGCGAA
>JAFAPG010000351.1 GCA_019247235.1 Acidobacteriota bacterium | reverse complement strand
AGGTCATGACCTCGCTTTCTCCCGGGGAACAGGTCATCAAGATCGTTCGCGATGAACTGATCGAGGTTTTGGGTAAGGACACATCGCGGGTGAAATTTGCCTCGCAGCCCCCGACCATTGTGCTCATGGCTGGCTTACAAGGTTCGGGAAAGACGACCACCTCAGGCAAGCTGGGACACTGGTTTAAGAATGGCGGCAACCGCCCGCTACTGGTGTCGGTCGACGTGTATCGCCCTGCAGCCCGCGAGCAGCTCAAAGTGGTGGCTCAGGCCATCAAGGCGCAAATCTATGAGGGCGAGGTCACGGAGGCGAATACGGCGACCGTCGAAAGGCTGGCCAAAGAAGCTCGTCGCGAGGCTATCAACTCGGGCTGCAATGTGCTGATTGTAGACACCGCCGGTCGGTTGCACATTGACGACCAACTTATGGAGGAGATGCAATCGCTCAAGCGGTTGTTAAGTCCGCAGGAGATTCTGTTTGTTGCCGACGCCATGACTGGACAAGACGCCGTGCGATCGGCCGACGAGTTCCACAAAAAATTGAGTCTAACCGGCGTGGTGCTCACCAAGATGGACGGGGACGCGCGCGGCGGTGCCGCTCTCTCCATTCGCCAGGTCACGGGCGCGCCCATTAAGTTCATCGGCATCGGCGAGAAATATGACGCTTTAGAGCCTTTTCATCCCGATCGCATTGTGTCCCGGATTCTCGACATGGGCGACATTCTGTCGCTGATCGAGCGGGCCGAGCAGCATGTGGACAAGAAGAAGGCCCAGGACCTAGCGGTGCGCGCCCTTTCTGGTGACGGTTTCTCTCTCGAAGATTTTCGCGATCAACTTCGTCAGGTCAGAAAGATGGGGTCGCTGCAGAGTCTAATGGGCATGCTGCCGAGCATCGGTCCTTTTGCCGGCTTGCAAAAACACGCCGATAAGATCGATGAAAAGCAGATCAAGCGCGTCGAGGCGATCATCAATTCGATGACGGCTTACGAACGCAACCACCACGACGTAATCAACGGCAGCCGCCGCAAGCGCATCGCACGGGGTTCAGGCACGACGGTACAGGAAGTCAATCATCTTCTTCGCCAATACGCGCAAATGCGCAAAATGTTCAAACAAATGGGTAAGGGCAACTTTATGCGGCGCATGGCGGGAATGAAGATGCCGGTCTGAACCGCGCAACCAGCTAACTCCAAGCTACCTTGCGCAATAATTTATGAAGTGGCGCTCTCTTGATGAATCCCGGCCCACATCCCAAATTCGCCCTTTGCGCGAGACCTATGCCGAACGCAAGCAGCTGATTGCCAGGCTCGTTCCTCCGGAAATTCAAGCCCTGCACAGGCGGGCAGTCGAGGAACTACGGGAGTCGGGCATCGCCCATCGCGCGCTGCGAAAAGGTTCCCGAGTAGAAGGTTTTGCCCTCCCCGACCATCAGGGACGCACCCTCAGCTCGAGCCAGCTCGTTGCTAAGAGCCGCCTCGTCCTGTGTTTTTTTCGCGGGCGCTGGTGTCCATTCTGCGTGGGTCAGCTTGAGGCCATGGACCGTCATCTCGAGTTTTTCGAGGAAGTGGAGGCTTCGGTGGTTGGCATTTCACCACAATCGGTGAGACATTCGTTTTTCATGGCTGACCAACACCGTCTCCGCTTTCCCCTGCTCAGCGACCCGACCAACTCTGTGGCCAGGCAATTTGGTCTGGTCTACTCAGTACCGCAGTATCAGCAAGCGATTTACCGTCAAACGTTTGTGGACCTCCCGGCGATCAGTGGAGAACCCGACTGGGAACTGCCCATTCCAGCCGTCTACGTCTTAGATCGCGGTGAAGAAGCGGATTCTCGTTCGCATCGTATTCTTTACGCAGCCTGCAATCCCGACTACTCCGATCGACCGGAACCTCAAGAAATTCTCGATTTTCTCAAATGGCACCAGCCCTGAAGTACTGCCAGGCAAGCTCACCTGGTGGCATTCATCGAGAGAGAGGTCAAACCGCTTCTGCTTCCTCAACCTCGAGTGCTTCGTCGTCCGCGTGTTCGAGCATGAACTCCAACACTTCTTGTGGCACCGGTGCTCTCCACACTGGCGCAAACGACTGGCGATGCAAGGGGGAGGGCCCGTGCTCCCGCAGCGCGGCCAGATGTTTCGGAGTGCTATAACCTTTGTTTGCGCCCAGACCGTAGAGGGGGAAAATTGGGTCCCAAGCGCTGATCATGCCATCGCGTTCGACTTTGGCCAGAATTGAGGCGGCAGCGATCGAGGCGGAGAGCGCATCACCGTGAATAATGGAGCGCTGCGGCAAATCGCAATCGAGTCTTACGGCATCGACCAGGAGATGGTCGGCAGCAGGATTCAGCAGTGCAACCGCCTGGCGCATGGCCTGACGGGAGGCCTGGTAGATGTTGACCTGGTCAATCTGAGCGGCGTCGACCGCGGCCACGGCCCAGGCTACAGCGTGCTCACGAATTCGTTCGGCTAATACCCGACGACGCTCGGCGGGCAGTAGCTTCGAATCGCGCAGGCCACGAATGCGATAACTTGAATCGAGCACAACGGCCGCGGCCACGACCGGGCCAAACAAGGAGCCGCGGCCGACCTCATCGACGCCCGCAACGAGTTTGGCTCCCTCTCCCCAAGCCAGTTTTTCGTATTTCAGCGTGCAGCGCAGCCGCTTGAGCAATCGCAGCTTGGCAGCTGCGCGAGAAATGCGTTCTTCACGATTGCGGCGAAATTTTCGAGGCACAACAGAAAGGATGTTGGCGCAGTTTTCGCCACAGGGCAAGAAGAAAATTCACCCGCCGGCCGATGCCCGGCCTCAATAGCTTTGCCAGCCTGCGGGAAATGTCCGTCGGCGCCGGCTGACCGAGCCAAAGCCCCGGTGATGCGTGCTCGAAGCGAAGATGCGGTCGCCGAACCGTCGCGGGCAGCGAAGGTGAGCGAGGCGGGGAGATCACCGGATAGCTTTCGATGTCCAAATAATGGCCGGCTCAGAGCACGCAGTCAGAGCAGGATTATGATGGCCGTAGCTATCGGCTGGCTGCCGTCGCGTGTTCCCTTTCTACATCCCGCAGGCGGGCAGCTTTGCCGCGCAGCTTCCGCAGGTAATAAAGTTTTGCGCGCCGTACCTTCGAGGACCGTATTAGCTCCACCTTGTCGATCACAAGGGAATTTTCCGGAAAAATACGTTCCACGCCCTGGCCAAAGCTAATTTTGCGCACAGTAAAACTGGCTTGCGGACCTCGGGTGCGCGCGATCACCACGCCTTCAAAAGCCTGCACGCGTTCTTTGTCGCCTTCTTTGATCTTCACCTGGACGCGCACGGTATCTCCGGGGGCAAAATCAGGAAGGTCGGAGCGTTTAGTCTTGGCCAGAAGTTTTTCGATGATTTGATTCGACATGATCTTGGTCCTCCCAGAGCAATTTAAAAAATGCTGCGGCGCGCGAGCGCTCGAAATCGTCATACTCCCAACAAGACGAATGCGACAGGTGGTTAGGTCCCTTAGTGCGTCAACTCACAACCCGCAATTTGCCGAGCAGTTCTCGGTCTTCCTCACTCAAATGAGTCCCCTCGAGTAAATCGGGACGGTTCCGCAAAGTCTTCTCCAGTGCCGATCGCCGCCGCCAACGGCGTATATCCTCGTGGTTTCCCGATACCAGCACTTCCGGCACTCGCATGCCGCGAAAATCTGCCGGACGCGTATAGTGCGGGTAATCAAGCAGCCCGCCGGAAACACAGGTCGAACTGGGCCCGCTCCTGGCTTCGA
>JAFAPG010000342.1 GCA_019247235.1 Acidobacteriota bacterium | reverse complement strand
AGGCGTTTGCGATTGACAATTTTTACGCTCCCGCGGGTACTTTCAATCAGGCCAGCACGCTCGAGAACTCCGGCAGCGATGGTGACGGTGGGCCGGCCGCTGCCGAGCATCTGCGCCAGAAATTCATGCGTCAGCGGTAACAGACCTGAATCGACCGTGTCCTGACACATCAAAAGCCAGCGCGCCAGCCTCTGCGCCATATCGTGAAGCCGGTTGCAAACCGCCGTCTGCGCCACCTGCAGCTGTTGGGTAAAGATGTAGCGCTCGATCAAACGTCGCAAGCTGGGACACTCCTCGAGAGTCTCGATGAATAACGCCGAGGGGACCCGAAAGCCATTGCCGGGCACCTGCACAATGGCGCGGGTGGGAGCATCATCAAAGCCAAAGGCTAAGGGCACACCAACGACTCCGTCACGGCCACAGATCCCTACCTCCACACTGCGACCGTCACTTGCAACGAAGACCAGAGAAACCATTCCCTCGTTGGGGAAGTAAGCAAATTCAATCTTCCCGCTCTGTTCATACAAGAGCTGGTAACGCGTGAGCGTGAGTGGCTCTAGCAGAGGCCGCAGCTTGCGAAATTCATCCTCTTGCATGGCGAGCAGCATGCCGTGCGTAACTGCCCGCCCCTCGCGATCGGTGCGAGTAGGCAGGCCCGAGGGGCCAACCACATTCAGTTTTGCCGGAAAAACCGCATCTGGAAGCGCCATCGGAATCTCCTTATCGGTCAGCTTGGATGCCGGCCAGGAGGAACGAAGGTCTGCGAAAAACCCTGTAAGCGAGAACGTAATTTCGCGGATGAACAGAACGATTTCAGTGCAAAAGATAAGCGCCCTTACAGGAGTAGGGCGCTCGATGTGATTCGATTGTGAACGGGACTTAAGCTCGGGCAGCGACCGCCTCGGAAGCCACGCTGGCTGACTTCTCCTCGCCGTTTGGCTTTTGCCCGGCTTTACGAATATCAATACCGCCTTTAAAGAAGGCACCATCCTCGATGGAGATGCGAGCCGCCACCACGTCACCGGTCAGTGAACCGTCGCTGCGAATATCGACCCGGTCGCTAGCCGTCAGGTTGCCACGAACTTTGCCAAGAACAACGATCTCACGAGCGTTGATATTGGCCGCCACGACACCATTGCGTCCCACCGTGACGCGATTGCCGGCCAAGTTGATCGAGCCTTCGACGCGGCCATCGATGTAGAGCGACTCGGACCCAGTCACTTCGCCCTTGATGACAAGAGATTTCCCGATGGTAGCCTGGTCCGCAGTGCTGGCCGTAACGGGACGCGGAGCACTGGCGGCCGTTTCCGTTACCGCAGGAGCGCTCGGCGCTGAAATAGGGTTACGCTCCGGCTCGGTCGGACGACCTGGCGCCGTAGGCTGATTAGTAGGCTTCCACATTTGAGAAGAAATCCTTTCCTTTTGGGGAATGTTGTTTGGGCCGAATCGGCAATTCGGTGGCCAAAGAAATTCTACTCTCCCGCAAGTGCGTTCGTCTTGTGGAAATTCGCGAGAAACTGTGCAATTTGAGGCTTTTTCACGCACCTAAGGACAATCCCTTACGTGCGAATTTTCCCCTTGCAAAGTGTACTCACTCTGTCCGTGAATGCAGCCATGAGAGTACCGAATTGGTAACATCACTAGGGTTCAGGCTGTACCGTCGAAATGACTGGCCTGTGCGCTCCTGTCCCGCGAACGCGCTGCCAAAGGAATGGCTATGCTCTCCGACGCCGCCATTGTGCAAAAAATACGGCAGCAACCTAAGCAGGTCGCCGGATACAAGCAACTCGTGCGCGAACTCGGATTGCATGGAGACGATCGGCGAAAACTCTTCGAACATCTGGGCAAGCTGGTGTTGGCCGGAACTCTGGTCAAGCTGGACTCCGACCGCTACGCTATTCCCAAAACCGCTGTCCACAAAAATACCATCGCCGGTAAGCTCAGCCTGCATCGCGACGGATTTGGATTCGTCATCCCCGAGCCTTCCCCAAGTAATTCCAAGTTGGGTCTGAATGGAGACATTTTCGTTCCCCCACGCGAGGTGGGCTCGGCCATGCATGGCGATCGAGTGCTGGTCGAAATAACCACCGTGCGCTTCGATGGGCGAGCTGAAGGTCGCATCCTTCGTACCCTGGAGCGGGCGCACCTAACCGTGGTCGGCCTATTTCACTATGGCTCGCGATATAACCACGTCACCCCGCTCGATCAGAAGATTGCGCACGAAATCGTAATCCCTCAAGGACTTGAGTCGCCAGCGCCCACGTTTTCACCCGCGGCCACCACCGAATCGCCAAGTTCCGCTCGAGATCGCGTTCAAGGGTCGATGGCAGAACCGAGCTCCCCTGATCGGGTGCTCGGCAAAGAAGCTGTTCGTCGGCAATGGAGCGATCTCGAAAATGTCGTCGTGGATGTCGAGATCACCCAGTGGCCCATAGCCAGCCAAAATCCTCGCGGCCGAGTCATTGAGATCCTCGGCTATGAAGAGGATTTTGGCGTCGATGTCGAAATCATCATCCGTAAGTATCACCTTCGCCACCGTTTTCCCCCCGAAGTAGTGAAGGCAGCTCGATCGATCGCGCCCGAAATTTCACTCGCTGAGGTGAAAAGGAGGCGCGATTTCCGGGCTCTTCCTATTGTCACCATCGACGGGGAGAGCGCCCGCGATTTTGATGACGCGGTATTTGTTCGGCGCCTCGAGAGCGGCAACTTCGAGCTGCAAGTTCACATCGCCGATGTCGCCCATTATGTCGAGCAAGAATCGTCCATCGATCAGGAGGCTCGCCTGCGGGGAACGAGCCTATATTTCCCCGACCGTGCGGTTCCCATGCTGCCCATCGAACTCTCAACTGACCTTTGCAGCTTGCGCCCTCACCTCGAGCGCCTGGTTATCTCCTGTGTCCTCGAAATTGACCATGGCGGGGAAATCCTGACCTACGAGATTTGTCCCGGAATCATCCGCTCCGAAGAGCGCATGACCTATACGGCGGTAAATGAAATTCTCCAAGGCAATTCCCAGCAACGAGCACATTACTCGACACTGGTCGAGAGTTTTGAGCTCATGCAGGAGCTGGCCATGATCTTGAATCGCAAACGCGAGCGTCGCGGGTCCGTGGACTTTGATCTTCCTGAGCCGGTCATTGAATTTGACGAATTCGGACTCATGAAAAGCATTGCCCGATCCGACCGTAACCTTGCCCACAGAATCATCGAGGAGTTCATGCTTTCCGCCAATGAGTGCGTCGCCGGATATCTCGAGGAGAAAGCCATCCCCTCTCTCTACCGTGTTCATGAGAAGCCGGATGCTAAGCGGGTCTACGATTTCGAGGTAATTGCCGCCAGCTTCGGCTATTCCTTAGGCATTGGCGCACTTCCCATCCGGCGTGTGCAACCAAAAACCGACCGGCGCGCCAGTTATCGAACCGGCAAGCGGGCGCGAGAAATCGAAATCCCGCAAGAGGTCCAGGTCACACCTCGTATGTACCAGAAGCTAGCGAAAAAGATCGTAGGCAAGCCGGAGGAGCGAATTTTGGCCTACCTTATGCTGCGCTCGCTGAAACAAGCTCGCTATTCGGAACAGAATCTCGGACATTTCGCTCTGGCAGCTCCCACCTACACGCACTTTACCTCTCCCATCCGGCGATATCCGGACTTGATTGTGCACCGAATTCTGAAACAGGTGCTCGAACAAGCCCCGGAGCGATGGGACCATCATGTGCCAGTCGGAACTCGAAGAGCGCAGCCCTTGCATGGGCAAATCATGGACCCGCGCTCCTCACTTGATCCCTGGCGAGCCGACCGCCCAGCCCAGGCCAGTGCAAAATCTGGTTCGACGCCCTCCAGCGGTCACGATCGGGCGGCGCCGCAGGCCCCCATTGCCCTCGAGGAACTCCACGCCATCGCGGAAGAGTCCAGCCAGTCCGAGCGCCGTGCCGACGAGGCGGAACGAGAGTTGATGGAGTGGAAAAAGGCCAAGTTCATGCAGGAGCGACTCGGCGAAGACTTCGAGGGCCTCATCGTCAGCGTCACTAAGTACGGATTTTTTGTAGAGTTGACCGACTTATTTGTCGAGGGCTTGGTCCCTCTAGCAACCCTCATGGATGACCGATACCGCTACCATGAAAATAGTCGCGAAATCATCGGCCAACACTCGCGTAGGACATACCGGTTAGGACAACGAGTACACGTATTAGTCGATCGCATCGATGCGGTGGAGAAAAAAATTCAGTTCGCAGTGCTGCCAACGGAAAAACCTCGGCGAGTGAAGCGACAAAAGAGAGCCTAGAAGGCTCACCGCTCGCTCGTCCCCCGTTTCCTGCGGCGCTTACGAATGAATTTTGAGTTAATGCTGGCGGGCCAGGACATCGCCGGTTGCCATGATCCCATCCCTATAGCACCGCAGGGATTCGATGGCGCCAAGCTGGCCTTTTCACCTGGGGGTGACACGATGCCGCCGGGTCCGCTAGGCGGCCGCATGGCATGAGCGGCCACCCACCAGTCTTCGCGCCACTAGTTGAGGATTGTCGCCCGGCAAACCTGAGGTGACGAGATGAGTGGATTGAAGACGTGGCAAGACTTCTATGTAATTGTCGGCTCTTCGGCTGGCGCTTTGATCGGTTTGCAATTTGTGGTATTTACGTTGATCGCCAACTTCCCATCGCCAAAGACCTCGAACGGGCCAGTAGCGCTTTCGCCACTCCCACCATCATTCACTTTGGAGTTGTGTTGCTGTTATCGGCCGTTCTGAGCGCGCCCTGGCAAAGCGCGGCCACAGCCGCACTTGTTTGCAGCATGATGGGCATCTTCGGCGTGCTCTACACCCTGATGATCGTTCGCCGCATGCGGACGCAGGCCGCCTATAAACCAGAATACGACGATTGGTTATTTCACGTTCTACTGCCGCTCGCAGCGTATGCGATCTTGGCGTCCTCGGCTTGCGCCGCGCGCTCCCATCTGAGCCGCGCGCTGTTTGGGGTAGGCAGCTCGGCACTTTTGCTGCTATTCGTGGGGTTCACAATGCCCGGGATGCCGTCACCTACCATTTTTTTCTATCAAAGGAGAGAAACCCCCATCCCCGCGGGGCCGCTGAACAGACTCTTGCCTTGCTTTTACTAAATTCAGCACTCGGCAAGTTTTCTCCCGGTACACGGTTGTCCCTCCTATGAGGCGCGTTTGTTGGCCCAAGATCGCTTTTGCTGTCATTCAGACGCGGTCGTCGTCTCGGTGGTGTAGAATCAGAGGGTCACCCCAGAACAGACGTCGGGACGTGGCTCAGCCTGGTAGAGCACTCGCTTGGGGTGCGAGGGGTCGGCAGTTCAAATC
>JAFAPG010000509.1 GCA_019247235.1 Acidobacteriota bacterium | reverse complement strand
CAGAGACGTTCAATATTGGAGTCACACTTTCGGCTTGCATAAGCGAAGCAGAATAACACCCCAGAGCGCATTGGGTTATGCAAATCTCTGAGCCTTTTCCCTGGGTAGGCTTTTCGCCAAGCTTAGAAGCGGTTTAGGGCACCTATTTACATAAGACTCCCTTCTGGGAAATCTCCATGCTAGGGACCAGCTTGTAATGCCAACGGTACCGGTGTTCTGAATGGTAATGGCACCCTAAAAACACCGCTGGGGGCTTTCGACCATTGGGCTGGAACAGGGTAGGCAGATGGTGCTATGCCGTCGGCTTAGGCGAGCGATTCTTAATTCATTCACCCCAGGTCCACGCGCTTTGCTGAAGTGGTACTAGCGGAAACCATCGACGAGCATGATGTCGCTCTGTTGGTCGTCGGTTTGCGCATAAATCAACCATCGCTCGTCGGGGGAAACCGACAGCCCAACACCCGCCATTCGATTTCGCGAAAGAGTCAACAGACGCGTATTGGTTGCACTGGCAAACTCGTAGAAGTTAAGACTAGGAGGATTCCCGCCCCACTGGGTGTAGTAGATGCCTCGGGAGGTGGGCATCCAACTTTCGGATGCGTCGAGCGCAGGCATTCCCCTAACCGGCTCTTCCCCCCCGCCATTGGCTGGTTTTGACCAGATCGCAATCTTGTCTTCCTCTTTTACATTGAAGAACAGCCTGCCTCGGCTCACAACTCCGTACCAGGAAGGTTTCTCGGTTGCCAACAGGGCAGCTCCTCCCTGAGTGGGAAGGCGATACAAAGCATCATGTCCGTTGCTAGCCAACAGCCACTTACAATCTTCGGACCAAGTGGGCAGCGCGAGGTTTTGCACGTTACTCTTGACCTCGTGAGCAAGCCTCTCGTTAATGTCCTCCTGGTAAATGGCGGACTTGCCGGATACCCGTGAGTCGAAAGCAATCCGATGACCGTCTGAGCACCAACTTGGAGCACCGGTTTGAGGACCGTTGAATGAAGTCAACTGGACTGGATTGCTCCCGTCAGCGTCTACTATCCAGATTTCGTGGCTGCCGGAGCGATTGGACTCGAAAATGATCTTGGTTCCATCGGGTGAATATTGAGGGACACGTTGAATATGGGTCGAAAAAATAAGACGCGTCGGAGAACCCTCAGGTGCGCGCAGGCCTATCCGCCAGATATTCACCGTCTTTGAACCGTGGACATACGCCAGGCGAGCTTCTCGTTCGGCTACCGCGGGTTCTGTGGCGTCCTCTCCCAAAGGTAGCCTAGCTAAAGTTCCCTCAAGGTCTACCTGCCAAAGCTCACCCCCATTACCCGAATCGCTCGAGAAGATAATCTTGCGGCCATCGTTGGACCATGCCAATCCTTGGGGATATCCCATCCGCGAAGCCAGTGATCGCGGAGGCCCACCGGACAGAGGAATGGTATAGATTTCATATACAGCAATACTCGAGGTACAAACTACGGCGAGATTCTTGCCATCGGGGGAAAAGGCTGGAGCACCTGTATCCCAACAATGCAG
Source organism: Acidobacteriota bacterium (assembly GCA_019247235.1). Taxonomy (GTDB): domain Bacteria; phylum Acidobacteriota; class Terriglobia; order Terriglobales; family Acidobacteriaceae; genus Gp1-AA145. The sequence continues at coordinate 1,563 of JAFAPG010000509.1, read as the reverse complement.
CGAAGAAGTCAGCATGCGCGGTTCGAGCGTAGCCAGCGGCAGTAGAAAAACTTGGGAAATTGATTTGTCCGACGACCAGTAGGCTAGGGATTTGCCGTCGGGTGCCCAGCTAATCTGCATCAGTGGTTCATACCAAAAAGTGGCGGAGGCTAATTTTCGTTCGGCGCCACCCAAGGCTGGCACCACAAATATGCCGCTCGCCTGATCCGCGCTGCGTGAAAAGGCGATTTGCGTGCCATCCGGCGACCAGGCAGGACTCAGATAAGTGGAAGGATGGTAGGTGAGACGCAGCATGCGCTCTGAACCGATCGTCTTGACATAAAGATCGAAGCCGTTGCTGGTATCACCTCTCCAGGCAAACGCAATTTGACTTCCGTCTGGCGAGAAACTCGGGGCCACCTCCTGGCCCGGCAAACTGGTAAAGGGAACAGCTCTCAGCGATCTAAGGCTTCCTCCTTGATTCCCGTTAGCAAGATAACGAATCAAGAATATCGCTATGAGAACTAGCGCAGCGATGATGGCTCCGCTGCGGACTCTGTTTCTCGAAAATTTCGAGAGCTCTCCCGAGGTCCTCGACGTCTTACCGTGGAGAGCCGTAAATTCTGCAGCCTGCACTTGGTCCGGGTTGCTCGGCGCGTCTGAAAGAACTCGATTGCCATAAGGATCGGGACGACGAAAATCTTGGCTCTCTGTGGGCGCAGCAATCTCTATCGTCGCTAAGAAGCGATACCCGCGCTTGGGCAGCGTCTCAATATAGCGGGGTTTTTCTGCCGAATCCCCCAGAACGTCACGCAGACGATTTACCGCCGCATTAAGCCCCTGGTCGTACTCAACGAAAGTATCTGTGGGCCAGAGGCGTTCGCAGAGCTCCACCCGAGTGACCAACTCCCCCGGCCGTTCGAGCAAGATAGATAAGACTACGAACGACTGATTTGGTAATCGCAACCGGATTCCATGCTTGCGCAGTTCTTGGGTGAACAGATTCGCTTCGAAGGGGCCGAAGCGGACGATCCTGGAGGTCGAACCTGGCAATCCGTTTTCTTTCCTTCTGTTCCGAATATTAGCAAACCGATCTTGTCTTCGAGAACTAGAGCGCAAGCTAACCCTGTTAATTGCAACGTTTTGGCTTGCGAGAGAAATGTAATCCAGATTTCAGAGAAGGTTCATTGCCAGTCCATCGCTGCTGGGGAATGCTGAGCATGTCATGAGTCAGCGACCCTATCCAGTCAGTAGCGATTCTTTCGGACCTGCGGGGCGAAACGGCAGCTTGAGCTCCGCGGCTTTTCGCCGACATCCTCGGGGTCGAGGCGCTCACCAGCGTAGGGCTCTGCGCGTCTGTTTATGTCGTGCTATTCGATTTGAAAGTTCGGGGAGTTCTCGCCGGTGGTTCCTGGTGGTTTGGGAACCTTGCCGGAGCCGGTTGCGTGGGCACAAGTCTCTCATCACTCCCATCGCGGCTTCGCTCGCTGCAATGATTGGCTCCTCCCTGATGGGTTATCTACAGCTCGAAGAGCCGGCTCGGAGACTACTCCGGCCAAGGAGAACTTCGCATGTTTCGCTTCT
>JAFAPG010000320.1 GCA_019247235.1 Acidobacteriota bacterium | reverse complement strand
AAAGCGGACGTCACGGGGCTATTCGCGCTTCAATTACTGATGTCGCGAGCCGACAATGGGCAGATTCGCGCCCCGTTGCCTCATGGCGTGGCAGCTGAGAAGCAGCTCTATCTAACCTATTTGGCATCGGCGTTTCGCACATTGCGCTTCGGACTTCAGGACGCCCATGCAAAAGGCATGGCAATACAATTTAATTACCTGCTCGATCGGGGTGGCTTTGTCGCAAGCGCGGATGGAACCTTCGGGGTGGATGTCGCGAAAATCAAAGATGCAGTTCGTTCACTGGATCGCGAATTGCTCACACTGGAAGCAACCGGCGACTATCAGGGTGCGAAGAAAATACTGACGGAACTGAGCGTCATTCGCCCGGACGTGCAGAGAGCCCTCGACGGCTTGAAATCTCTTCCTACCGATATTGAGCCGGTTTTTGTTACCGCCGATTCGCTGACGGGCCAAAGAGCCCCGGGCGAGGGCAGCGTACCCTCGGTCAAGTAATTGAGGAGCAATATTGAAACGTCCCAGTGGGACGGCCAACCTCACAGGCGGAAGCTGAAGATTCCCGCTTACCTCCCCTCATCTCCTAGATCATTGCCATAGTCGTTGATTTAGCGGAGCCGTTCGGCCGCATGAATGGATGACTGTTGGACACAGAACTGCCCTTGCCGGCCGGAAGAAATGCAATATTGCTGTTCGAGAACATTGAAAGTTGCAAATGTTGGAAGGGCACGTTGACCATTGGTTTTGACCCCTCGCCTGGGCTATCTGGTTTACTATTTCAATGTCTCTGAACAATGGACATTTTCGCGCGCCAGACAATAAGCGGAAGGCAGCGCCTGCAACTAGAATTCATCATCGAGGCAGCTATGACTCGTGTTCTCTGGTTTTTTGCATTGTTGTTGAGTGGCGTGTTTGGTCTCGCTCAAACCCAAACTCCTGGCATTCCTGAGGAGATCCCGGCCTTTGACCTAAACGCGATCGACAAAAATGTGGATCCGTGTGTGGACTTTTATCAATATGCCTGTGGCGCGTGGATAAAGAACAACCCCATTCCCCCCGACAAATCCCGTTGGGGACGATTCAATCAACTGCGTGAAAGGAACCTTTATATTCTGCGAGACATTTTGAACCAGGAGCAAGTTTCGGGCATGCACGGTGCTTTGGAGACGATGGTGGGCAACTTCTACGGCTCGTGCATGGACGAGGGTGCGATCGAGGAAAAAGGCACGGCTCCTCTGATGCCGGAGCTGGATAAGATCACCGCCATACGGACCAAAACGGACCTTATCCGTCAGATCGCATACATGCATCGGAACGGCATACCCGCGCTATTCTCCTTCTACCCGCAACCTGATATGCACGACTCGACCCAGACCATTGCCTTTCTCGACCAGGGGGGCATAACCCTGCCGGATCGCGATTACTACATAAAAGATGATGCGAAATCGTCGGAAACGCGGCAGAAATATTTGGACCACGTGCAAAAGTTGTTCGAGTTGGCGGGGCATAAACCGGATGTGTCGTCGGCCGAGGCCAAGGCGGTATTGGCAATCGAAACTGATCTGGCAAGGGCCTCGATGGACCGTACGATGAGGCGCGATCCCAAAGCTCGTGACCATAAAATGACGGTTTCCGATATAGCCGAAGCCGCTCCGAATTTCGACCTCACGCTTTATCTCGCTGAAAGCGGCTCCCCAAAGGTCACTTCTCTGAATGTTAGCAATCCCGATTTCTTCAAACAGGTGAACCAGCAGCTGAACAGCGTTCCACTCGAAGACTGGAAGGTGTACCTGCGTTGGCAGACAATCAACAAATATGCCCCTACCCTGACTCACGCCTTTGTTGACGAAGACTTTCGGTTCAATGGCAACTACATGTCCGGACAACAGGAAATCGAACCGCGATGGAAGCGCTGCGTGCAAGCTACCGACATTAGCCTCGGCATGGCTCTCGGCAAACTCTACGTCGATCGCACGTTCGGCGCCGAAGGCAAGGAACGCACCTTAAAAATCGTGGAGGCGATCGAGAGCGCGATGCGGGAAGATATAGGCCAGTTGTCGTGGATGTCGGACACGACGAAGAAACGAGCTTACGAGAAGCTCGACGCAATTGTGAACAACATTGGTTATCCCGATCGCTGGCGTGATTACAGCAGCGTCGTTATCAAGCCAAATGACTACGCACGCAATACCCAACGCGCCGCCGCTTTTGAGGTGCGCCGCCAATACAATAAGATTGGGCTTCCAACCGATCGAAAGGACTGGAGCATGACTCCCCCTACGGTCAATGCCTATTACCGGCCTCCCATGAATGACATCAATTTCCCGGCTGGTATCCTGGAGCCACCGTTTTACAGCAAACTGATGGATGACCCGGTAAACTATGGTGGCATCGGAGTGGTAATCGGCCACGAACTCACGCACGGTTTTGATGATCAGGGCCGCAAGTATGATGCCGAAGGGAACTTCCGCGATTGGTGGACCCCAGAAGATGCCAAAGAATTTGAGCAGCGGGCTGATTGCACCGCGAAAGAGTATTCGAATTTCGTCTCAGTGAAGGACGAAAAGGGTGAAGTCAAGCTCAATGGTAGATTGACGCTAGGTGAGAATACAGCCGATAACGGCGGGTTGAAGCTGGCTTATATGGCTCTGCTGCACATCATCGACAACACGCCAGTAAAAGCGATCGATGGATACACGCCCGCGCAGCGTTTCTTCTTGGCATACGGGCAGATCTGGTGCCAAAACGTAACCGATCAGGAAGCTCGCAAGCTCGTTCTGACCGATCCGCATTCACCTGGCCGATGGCGCGTCAACGGCGCGGTCGAGAACTCGGCTGCATTCCAGCACGCCTTTGGATGCAAAGCTGGACAACCAATGGTCGCCGAGAATGCTTGCCGCGTGTGGTAGGGTGAACAAGTACTCGTCTGTTCAACCGAAGGACTCTTGCGGAGCTGCCGAAATGCGTCCGTCTCTAGCAAGAAGCGTTTCTTTGTCATGCAAAAGAAGGTGTGCTGCGCCTGGACGGCCCTGAGGGCCATAAAATCGCAGAGGCGAATCTGCAGACTCAAGCGTCACGGCAACCAGACTGCCAGCACCGGTCTAGATGGGTGAGAGGGATACTGTCCTTTGGCTATTCCTCACGCAAAGTCGCCGCTGTGGATCGATTCGTGCGATGCGCATGCCGGAACGCTCGGCGCACACAGGGTTACCAATGCCAGCACTAGAACTGCAGAGGCAATGGCGGGCACGTCATACACCGCTACGCCATACAGCACGCTATGCATGACACGGAGCACTCCTGTGCACAAGATCAAACCGATAGTGAGACCCAGACCTGCCGCCCTAACGCCCGGCACTTCAATGTGAAGAATTGCTTCGCGAAGCGTGGACCCGAGTGCCATACGAATACCGATCTCACGCGTTTTCTGCGTGACCATGTTCGCAGAGTTCCTTGCGTTCACTTAGCAAAAACACTGATAACCAGCAGCTGTCAGTTTTCCACCAGCAGACCGGCAATGGTTTTATCGATCGTTTTGAAATCGCGTTCGCAAACCGCGTGCTCGGGAGAACCGTTGCTCTCGTGGAATTCGCCACCAGGATGCACGTATCGAATTACACCGTGCTTATCTACGATAAAGCTGACCGAGGTATAATCGCGGTGCCCGCCAGTTAGCCACCAGCGCTTGAGAGCACTCCAATCACCATCCAAGCCAACCGGAAAAGTGAAATGAAATCTCGTTACTGCGTCTTGCATCCGTTGTAGGCTCCAGTCCCCCGCCGGTTTAGGATGAAACATCCCAATCACCTGAAAACCCTGAGTTTCATATTTCTCCTGTAATTTGCGAAGAGCGGGCGCAGTAGCCGCACACAAGTCGCAGGTGTCCGTCCACCAGCGGATGAGTATCACTTTGCCTCGCAGGTTCGCCATTTCCAAGGGAGGTGAATTGACCCAGTGCTGCAAATTGAATTCCGGAGCAGCAGCGCCGATGCGGTCCTGGCCCTCGGGAGAGCTAGCACCAAACATTGTCAATTGCCAGAAGATGAGCAGGCTTAACGATATTGTTCGGGGCAGCATGAAAACTCCTGGACTCCTATTTTCCACTGAACATCGGGGCAGCGCAAGCGGCCTGGGAGGTCTCCTAAATAGGTTAGGGTTTCGCGGCGTGGATGGCCACGCCTTCTCTAAGGTTGGTTCTGCGTGGGAATCTACAACCGACGTCGCGCGGTTCAAGGGCTTGGCTTTCGATGATTGGACACCCGCCGCCACGCGAGTCTTTGGTTTTAGTCAGGCCAGAATAATGTATAGCGCCACCACCGCCTGCTTGGGCACGTCGATGCGAACCGATTCCTGATTAATCCTAACGGACAACTTCAAAGGCTTTACTTCTTCCGGATTCTCAAAGGTATTTCTAGCTTTCATATCACTATGCGTCAGTACCTGCGCCGTGGCTTCTGCCGCGTGCATGCTACCGGTCAGATGGATGCGTGCCGCCATCGAGGAGTCAAGGGAAGGGTTGGTGAGCGTCACTGTCAAGTTTTTCTCGTGCACGGAAGCGGAACCGATTAAGGCTGGCATTTTTGCTATTCCGTCGTCGACGGGCACCCTGAGGTCATTGGCCTGTATTGTGACCGGCACGGATCTTGCTCCCAGGTGAGGCCGATACATCTCAAATACGTAATAAGGCGGCGTACGAGTGAAGTTGGCTTCTTCGGCGAGGAATAATGAATGGATGCAATTCACCGTCTGTGCCACATTGGCCATTGCGATTGCCTCGGCATGTCGGTTGAAGATGTCCAGGGTAATAGCTGTGTGCAAGGCGTCACGTAGAGTCACGGGCTGACTTAAAATATATTTCGGACCAATCTCCTCACCCGGTCGATACCAAACCCCCCACTCGTCGATTACAAGTTTGCTGCGGTGCTCAGGATCGTACTCGCCCATGAGACTCCAATGTGCATCGATGACCGATTCGGTTCTCAATGCCTCAAGTAATACGGCGTACCAGTCCGCAGGCTTAAAGTCCGCTACTCTTGTCTTGCGATTTCGAAAATCACTGTAAAAATGAAGGGAAAATCCGTTCACCTCGCTGCGGTGCCCACCTTGCATTGCCTCAAAGAAGCCCTTGGTCCAGCTGAGGTCCATATCGCGGGCATGACCACGGGGTCCGGTGGCAATCAGGAACGGCGAGAGGTAAATGGGAAATTGAGTTACAAATTTTCGGTACTCGGCCGCATACTGTTCTGGGGTCATATCCCCACCGCAGCCCCAGGCCTCATTACCCACTCCCCAGTACCTTACGCGGAAAGGCTCTTTATCTCCATTGGCTGCGCGCTCTTCCGCCAGGCTTTCGGTTCCCGGCGGTGCATTGCAGTACGAGACCCAATCGTGGAATTCCCTGGGCGTACCCGAGCCAAGGTTCGCCGCCAAATACGGCTCCGCTCCCAGCAAACGGCAAAGATGGATGAACTCATGAACCCCGAATTGGTTGCTTTCCGTTGCGTGCAGTCCATTCGGCATTCGAGTTTCCCAAAAATTGTAGGTGCGTGGTCGCGCGCGCGGGGGTCCGATGCCATCACGCCAGTGGTATCCGTCAGCAAAGCAGCCACCCGGCCAGCGAAGGCAGGGCGCGCCTATGCGTCTCATGTCATCAATGAAGCGCCTCCGGATCCCATCCACATTCTCGATCTTGGAATCGCGTCCTACCCAAACCCCGTCGTAAATCACCCCTCCCAGATGTTCGATAAAATGTCCGTAGTTGCAAGGTTGAATGATTGCGCCTGGTCTATCAGGCGATATTTCCACTTCACAGTCTGCCGCTCCCCAAAGCGGCACCGCTCTCAACCACCAAGCTCCTGTGGCAGCGGTTGTTGCCTTGACGAAACCGCGTCTGTGCATCTTCGAACCCTCAATTCCTGAGTTGGTTGGCGAGTGCGTGGAGTCGTAGCAGCCGTTCCCATGTACTCGGGCAAGCGGCACTCATTCTTCGCTCGTCCAATAACGTTACTCGCAGTTCACGATCGACGTTGCACGGGGACGCATCGTTCCTCCTCAATGTCGGCTTTCATCAAGAAGTTCCTTTAAATAGCGCTGCCAGACCGCCGCATCGGTATGAGTACCGTGACCATGAGTCTGGTCTGAGATGGGCAAAAGAAAAAACCGGCCACGTTGTACTCGCTTGATCTCTCGCTCAGCGATTCCGAGTTCTGGAGGATTGATGAAATCGTCTGCCGAGTTAATGTGTACGAGCGGAGCGATGATCTTCTCCAAGCGGGAAGAGGGATCGTAGTTTCGCGATGCACTCACTGCGTAGAGCAGATCATTGGCGTCTAAGGTTGACGTGATTCGTTTGACATTCTCATCGACATATCGATCGGTGGCATCGCGCGTGGGCAGATTCTTTTGCATTACGAGGGGTGCTCCGCTCGCAATCAGCAGCAGATCCGCGGAGATCTGCAAACCAGCACGCGGCTCGGTCCTGTAATCCCCATTTTTCCAGTCGGGATCTTGTCGTATGCCCTCAATGACCATGTCCA
>JAFAPG010000309.1 GCA_019247235.1 Acidobacteriota bacterium | reverse complement strand
TCCCCTTCCGGCAGGCCATTTCCGCCCAGTCGTGTCCAGGTCTCACCATGATCCCGGGAACGGAACAGGGCGCCACCTGGGCGATCAATGGGCGCATAGGTACTCCAGGGCGGCCGCCAGGTATGCCAGGTCCCGGCAAACAGCAGGGCCGAATTGCCCGAACACAGAGCGAGATCGGAAATGCCAATCTCCGGGCCCTGATCGAGAACTTTTCTCCAGTGCAGGCCACTATCGGTGGATTTGTACACCCCACGCTCGGAATTTGGTCCATACACATGACCCAGCGCGCCCACGTAAACTGTTCCCGCATCCTGCGGATCGACGACAATTTTGCTGATGTGCCGCGTGTCTTCTAGCCCTAAAGAATGCCAGGACAGACCGGCATCAATCGATTGGTAGACGCCCTTCCCAAACGAGAGCGAAGAACGAATATCGGACTCCCCGGTTCCGGCGTAAATGATCTTGGGATCGGAAGGCGCTACGGCCAGCGCACCAATCGAGGCAACCGGTTGGCTGTCAAAAATCGGCATCCACACGGTGCCGGCGTCGGTAGTCTTCCAAACCCCGCCGTTCACTGCTCCAAAATAAAAGGTCGTGGCGTCGCCAAGAACCCCCGCCACGGCAACCACTCGCCCGGCACGAAATGGACCAATCAGACGCCATTTCAGACTTCCAAATAACTCTTGCGGCACCGTCTGAGCCGCCGGTCGAACGGGCAGCAAAGAAATAGATGCGATGCAGAGTAGGTGCAGGACCCAACGAAATTTATGCAATCGCAATTTCCCCAAGTGAATTCCTGGTTCGCTGCTGATTGCCAGAACAAGGTGGCAAAAATGCCTTAGTTCTCTCAACAGGGCGCACCAGGCGTTCATTTCAGAATAACCCATCTGGGGTTGTCGGACTGATGCTTACAAAAATCGCGATCGGCGCTCTCGACCGAAACCCCTCAGGAACCATAGAGGTGATCCCCAAGGCAAAAGCTGTTCAGTGACAATGGTCCTTTAAATTGGCTTCTGGCATGCCGAGCAAGCGTCCCAAATTCCGCATTCGAATGCTCATCGGCTGCCTTGCAGTGCTCAGCGCCTGCAATCAACAACTCCCGCCAGACCGTCCACGGCTCACCGCCGGTGTCATAATGCGAGACGTAGTCTTTCGTAGTGCATCTCTGCATCGTGATATGCCGTACCGGGTTGTGCTCCCTAGCACCCGAGTAAACCAGAAAATGCCTGTGGTCTACCTACTCCACGGAGGTGGAGGCAATTTTCACGATTGGACGAATTACTCCGACGTGGCGCGCTTCGCCGAGTGGGGCTTGATCCTTGTGATGCCCGAGGGGGACGACTCCTATTACACCAATTCAGCAGAGAAGCCACAAAATCGCTGGGAGGATTACATCATCAGAGATCTCGTTGACGACGTGGAGAGAAGATTTTCGATGGCGGACAGTTCACAGCGTGCCGTTGTGGGAGTATCGATGGGGGGCTTTGGCGCCATAAAAATCACGCTACGCCATCCTCAGTTGTTTTCATTCGCGGCCGGTCTGAGCCCTGCATTGGATGTACCAAGCCGGCCCTTCTCCCTAAAGCGCATGCGGCAGTGGCGTTTTCATCGCTCCATTTTTGGCGCCTGGGGCGGAATCATCCAGAATGAGAACGATCCATTTATTCTTGCCCGAAGCGCAAATCCAGAGCACATCCCTTTTCTTTTTTTGACCTGCGGAGAACAAGAAGGCTTGTTCGACGCGAATCGCCGCTTCGCCCGACTGCTCGGAAAGAGGACCTTTCGCTATGAGTTTCAGTCCGGCCCAGGTGGACACGACTGGAACCAGTGGAATACCCGTTTGTCTATGGTCTTCGACCGACTGTCCGATCACCTGCCGATCAAGAAGTGACTTCATTGAGAAACAACTACAACGCGTGATCTCCAATAGGCCCGCAAGCGCTTATCTGAATAAGCCAGTTTTCCTCTTCGCATTTCCGGCAACAACCTTAAATCGTGGCATTCGCCTGATTGACAGCTTACGACTTCCTGAATAGACTCCGGGCGACGTTCTTGCCTGTCGCGGGGCTTGCATTGCACTTGCCGTCTGGTGTTGTCCCCCGAATTGGGAACCGTCGGGTTGTGAAAATAAGAAGAGAGGATGCTTATGCCCAATCTAGCTGGTATTCATTCATCGAGCCGTCTGCAAACAGTGTGCCGGCAAGCCTTAATCCTTGCTGGTTTAGTAGTCGTCCTGGCCAACTCCGCCCTATATGCGGAAGATCGTGAGTGTGATGGACTCCCGTCGCAAGCAAGTTTAAAGGCTGCCCTTCAATCGGCCGTGGAAAAACCGAACGGAGGCTTTGGTTTGAATATGTGGGCAACAGTAGTGAATCGTGATGGCATCGTTTGCGCAGTCGCATTCACGGGAGCTAATCGCGGTTCACAATGGCCGGGAAGCCGTGTTATTTCCGCGCAGAAAGCCAACACAGCAAATGCTTTCAGCCTTCCGCAGTTGGCCCTCTCGACGGCGCAGCTGTACAGCGCAGTGCAACCTGGGGGATCGCTTTTTGGGCTGCAGGAGAGCAACCCAGTGAATACGGATGTCGCCTATCGCGGAGACCCCGTCCGTTACGGAACGGCGGATGATCCGATGGTAGGAGGAAAGATTGGTGGAGTGAATGTATTCGGGGGTGGACTCGCGTTGTACAACGCGCAGCATGTGATCGTGGGCGGGGTAGGTGTCAGCGGTGACAGCTCTTGTGCGGATCACAATATCGCCTGGCGCACTCGGAGAAACTTGAGCCTTGATCACGTTCCCAGCGGAGTAAGTCCGGATCACACCCGGCCGGACAATATCGTCTACGACATAACCACCGCGCCCGGAGTCATGATCGGAGTCAGCACCTCAGGGTGGGGACACCCAGTTTGTTCCCCTGCCGCGGAAACCATTTCGCAACAGCTACCCGAAACTGAGCCGTAATTCGTGATGACGCAGAACGTTGGCTTTGCATAGTGGATCAGTCCCAAACGTAGGTAAACTGCTCGTCGCTAGCGTACGACGAAGAATGCGGGGAATTGTATTCGCTGTGGTTACTAGACTGAGTGTACCAACTGGTTGCCCCATGCTAATCAACGAGAGATTAACAGCGCCTCAGATCCAACTTCGCTCCCCTCCCGGAACCGTCGATGGCTGCAGCATGGAGTTATATCTCAAAACTTCGTGTGCCGCGCGCGTTCTCGAAGTATTTTTTCGCGGGAACATTCGTAGCGCACGCGCCTAAGATAATGCAATCGCCCTGCAACATCGCCAACGGGCGTATCACTCCGCCGCGCTACATCCAATCGCCATAGACCCCCCGAATCCCGCAAGCGCGAGCGGCTTCGTTCTAATCGCTTTATCGCACGTCCCACAAGCCGGAGCCATGAAGCCATCTGAGTCCAATTTCGGATCATCCCAATTCACGCTACCCCTACGGGCCGATCACACAATCTGGCAATTCGGCGTCGCCTTTGATCCACCACGCCTGGATTAGCCGGCAGTCGGAGATAAACTTCTAAAAGTTGGTCCGGCGCCGTCAAAGTCGCTATCGAAACGCAATCAGGCACCCAACATAACCTTGTCATGCGGCGCCCGCGCAGAGCTTGAGAGAGCGATGTAGCTTTGAGGCGCCCGCGATCGATCCCCAGCTTGCGGCAGAGCCGGGTCGGTATTCCCAGAACTGATATATAAGGCCAGGCATCAATAACAAAGAGATATACGGCAAACAAAAATGCTCGCAAGCTGAATTGGCGTCACCGTTCTAATTCGCAGGTGGACTAGCCGGCATTGGTTCACTTCCGATCTGCATGACGATTGCACTACTTATGATCAAAACTGCGCTTCGTAACAGACGCAGGACCTTGCTGATGATCATCAGCATCAGTTTCTCATTGATGCTCCTATCGCTGATGATTACCATCTGGCGCAGCTTCTACCTGGATACCTTGGGTACCACGTCTGCCTTGCGGCTGGTTACGCGTCCGCGAGGGGCGAGCTTTTCCATGCTCGTGTTGCCGAGCTACTACGAGAAGAAGATTCGAGCTGTTCGCGGAGTTGTCGATGTGGCACGATGCAACCTGTTCGCAGGGTTGTACCGAAATGAACGATCGGAAAATGCCTTTGCCCAGATAGGCACCGACCCGAGGTCATTCCTAGATGTACACCCGGACTACAAAATCGCTGCTTATCAGGCGGCTAGTTGGGAGAGCGATCCAGCCGGAGCGATTGCCGACAGGGCTTTGGCTGAGAAGTACGGCTGGAAACTAGGGGATCGCCTTTTGCTGAGAGGATCAACGGTCCCTGTCAACTTAGAACTTATAATTCGAGGCATATACGACGCTCCTGTGCCAACCCAGTCGGTGATCTTCAACTGGGACTATGTGGAGCAGTCGGACAGTTCGATCAGTGGCTTGAACAATCTGTATCTCGTTTTGACTGACTCCCCGGAGTCAATAAACCGCGTTGCAGCGGACGTGGACGCCCTTTTTCGCAACTCCACCGAGCCGACGCGAACCGAGACCGAGAAGGCTTTTGAGTTGGAATTCCTAGAGATGCTTGGCAATGTAAAGGGACTTATCGCAACCCTGGGCATGGCGGCATTGTTCACGACTGCGCTGGTTTCCGCTAATACAATGGCAATGTCGATACGGGAGCGAATGCAGGAGATTGCTGTTCTCCGCACGTTGGGTTTCAACCGAAAAAGAGTGGTGGCCTTGTGCATCGCCGAAAGCATTGCCCTCTCATCGGCAGGCGCATTAGTGGCCGCATTCTCGTCTTATTGTTTGCTGTTCGTGATCGCACACTTTTCGGAGTGGCGGCTGTATAGCGGGGTGCTTCGAATCACGCCGTTAAGCCTGCTTCTTCTTCTCGCGACAGCCGCATTGATCGGTGTTTTGAGCGCGGTTATCCCTTCCTACCGGGCCACTCGAATACCTATCGCGAAAGCATTACGTCACACAGGATAAGCGACTTTGTGCCATTTGCCATTGGCTAGTCACCTCAAGAGAAGAACGCGACG
>JAFAPG010000865.1 GCA_019247235.1 Acidobacteriota bacterium | reverse complement strand
AAATTCGACTTCACCCCCGTGAAGGACCCCGGCCTCTATGTTATCGAGTATGGAGACCAGCGTACGGCGCCTTTCCCCATCTCAAAGGACGCCTACGCTAACATCTGGCAGGACAGCCTGGACCATCACCTTGCGGAGCAGATGGACCACGTTTCCGTTCGCGAAGGCTACCGGGTGTGGCATGGGGCTTCGCACCTGGATGATGGCCGTATGGCGCCCGTAGTTGGGGAGCAATTCGACGGCTGGAACCAAGCGACAGCAACGGACGGTAAGTACAAAGGCGGCGATCACATCCCTGGGATGAACGTGGGCGGCTGGTACGATGCCGGCGACTTCGACCTCGAGGAGCCTGCACAACTGAGCGTGATTCAGAGCCTCGCTCTGGCGTATCGCGAATTCAATCTCACGTATGACGAGCTTACCGTGGATGAGGCCGCGCGTGAGGTTGAGATGCACCGCCCCGATGGCGTGCCAGATACGGTGCAGCAAGTCAAACACGGCGCACTGCTCATTCTGGCGCAGTTTCATAATATTGGCCACGCCATCCGCGGCACTCACGAGCCAGATCTGCGCCAGTACACACACTTGGGCGACGGAGCGTCGAAAACTGACGGCCGCATTTACGATCCGACGCTCGGCCCGAACGAAACGAGGGGCGACTACTCAGGCAAACCCGACGATCGCTGGATCTTCACTACTACGAACCCCTTCTTCCAGTGGAATGGCATTGCGGCGCTGGCTGCAGCGGCGGATACGCTGAAGGGCTGGGACGACGCATTAGCGAAAGACTGTCTCGAGACTGCGATCAAAGCATGGAACGAGGCGAAGGCGCAGCATCCGGCCGGCGGCGGCTTAAATGGAGATGCTCAGGCAGGTGCCGTCAGAGGTGGTGTGCTGGCCGCGTCTCAGGGTGTGGTCTCTGGCGCACAAAGTGGTTCTAACCCAGGGGGCAGCTCGGGCGCTGCGACAAGCTCTGGTACCGCTAGCGCACAAACAGCTGCTCCCGCCGGCTTTGGCCGTGGCCGATTTGCCGTCGGACTGGACTGGGCTGCGGCTCTGGAGTTGACCATCGCCACACGTGGTGCCGAGCCATACAAGTCCCGTCTGAAGGAATTGTTCCCTCAAATGATCACTCCGCAGCAGATCGACTTCCGTGGTTGGACAGCAGTCCGAGCACTGCCTTATCTGGATGCAAGCTCGAAAAATCAGATGCGTGAAGCCGTGAGGGCATACATGGCGGGTTTGGACCAGCGGTTGGACGCCACCCCGTTCGGCGTGCCCCCGAGTCTCGGCACTTGGGGCGCTTCGGGCGCCGTCGTGGATATGGCCATACGAATGTATTTCCTGCACAAGGCGTTTCCTGATCTCGTGAGCCCCGAATACACACTTCGTGCCGTCAACTACATTCTCGGCACGCACCCGGTATCTAGCACTTCGTATGTAGCTGGAGTCGGGACGGTCTCAAAGATGAAGACGTACAGCAACAATCGTGCCGACAATGCTTACATCCCGGGTGCCGTGATTCCGGGATACGTCATCATCAAGCCGGATTTTCCGGAGTGCATCGACGACTTCGGATTCCTGTGGTTTGAGGACGAAGCCGTCGTAGCCGGCTCGGCAAACTGGGTCCTGGCCGGCAACGCTGCGGACGCGATTATTAAACAATCGAAGTAGACCCAGTACTAAGAGCGCGCAGCTGACGCCATCTTGGCAATGGAAGGAAATGACCACTAAACGGCACTGCCGGCTACGGGGACCCTGGTTCTCGCACACGATACGGTTGGTGCATATGCAGCCTGCCCCAGGATATCGGTCTTGAACCCCGATCGCGTCGCGCATATCCATGAGGCGTCGCGCTTTTCTTGCTAACTCGCTGCCTAGGCTCATTGATCAAGTCGGCGAGGCACTTCGGCGTTCGCAAACTCCGTTTCACCTAGTCCCGAGTTTCGACACTGGCTGATTTCTCGCTCTTAATGCACTCCGCAAGACCATTAAGGTGACCGCTAGCGGCATTCGCAATTCCTCGCATAAACCTTCGACTAATCTCTTCGTACTAAGCCGAACCTCTAGAAGGTGGTTTCGTGGGCTACAATTTGCCTTCCATCAACGACGCCTACACGAGTACGGCGGAAGGGGCCTAGGAAGAGCGCGACATAGACCGCCGGAGCCGAGGGAGGTCCCGAGATTAGTTGCGGCGCCAGTCTGTGGACCACGGCGCGGGTGGCGCACAAGTTGGAAGAACCTCGGCGCCAGACAGACCAGAACCTCAAAGAGGGTGTAGAGCAGCTCGCCCGTGGGGACGTTCTCGGGGAAGTTACGACTCTTTACAGCAAGCTCCCCCTCCACGAAATAGTTAGTGTCCAGAAACGCTTCAACGGCATGGCGCGCAAGTATTCACGACATCCACAGGGAACTGGTTGTCTCTGCAAACAGCTTCGCCGAGGCTAAACTGTGTTCTGGATCTAGAACAGAAGACAGATTTATCATCGCTGCTTGACAAGCTGTGTTATTCTTTGTGATTTTCCTTGCGTGTGTTTAGCCGATTCAGAATAATATTCTTGACACAAAAGCTCTGTCGTGATTCCATTCCGCATCCCCTGAGCACGCGTTGATTCTTTCCTTCGCGGGCTCGCAGTCTCCGGGCCATCTGTAAAGCATTTTCTGTATACAAGTAGTGATCGGGAGAGATGCATATGCGTCTTTTAGGAGTTTTCTGTGTGCTTGTGATGTCCTCCTTCGGGGCTACTCTGCAAAATCAAACCAGCGATGCTCTCGCTATCAGTCTGGCGCAGCAGGCGATTGCTGCCCTTACGGGCGGCACCACGGTGAACGACGTCACTCTGACTGCAGATGTCATTTCAATACTGGGCTCGGACAGGGACACCGGTACCGCGGTCTTTCGAGCTAAGGGGTCGTCCAAGAGTCGTGTTGATATTCATTTGAGGGGTGGAACCAGGACTGACGCTCGCACGTTGACGAACGGAGTGCCAAGCGGCGCATGGCAAAAGAACGGCGGCAAGGCGTTCGCGCATGCGCAGCACAATACCTGGACAGACGCAGTTTGGTTCTTCCCCGCATTTTCTTCGCTTAGCCAGACCGCCAGTCCTAATTTCATGTTTAAGTACGTAGGCCAAGAGCAGCACGCGGGACTCAGCACTCAACACTTGCAGGTGTACCAAACGCTGCCGTCCGCTTCTGCCACGCTACAACGAATCAGCACCGTCGATCTCTATCTTGATCCTGTGTCCTTCCTCCCTTCGGCAACGAGCTTTAGTGTTCACCCAGACAACGATGTGCACACGAATATTTCCAACGAGATACGCTACTCCAACTATCAACCGGTTAGCGGAGTGTCGGTGCCCTTTCATCTTCAGCAGATCTTCAATGGGGGCGTGGTATTGGACGTGACCGTCACCAAGGCCAGCTTCAATGCGGGGTTGCCGGACAATTTGTTCGTTCTTCCGTAAGAGCTCGGGGAGGATATGATGAGACGCACTGCTTTTCATACACTGGGCATACTGCTAATTCTGGCCGCAGGATTCACCGAAGTGTCGTTGGGCCAACAACCGTCGTTCGGTACCCCACCCTTCGGGAGTTTCGGTGGTGGCCCCTTCGACGTCATCAATCTGGGCAATCTAAATGTTCATTTCGTCATACCAATAAACCACAAAGCCGGGCGGGGCGTGCCCTTCGTCTATGGCGACCTCGTGTACGAGGGCACGATATGGCAACCCGTCGCTTCGGGTGGGACACAGAGCTGGCAACCTATTACGTCGATTGGCGCTGGCAGCAGTGCAGTCGGTGATTATTGGGGATGGCAGGGACTGCAAAATGCCGGCACTCCATACATTGGATACTCGATGACAACGTCTTCCGGCCAATGCGGCTATCCCTATACCAACCAATATTGGTCCGGGTGGCAATATAGCAATTTCGTGTACCACGACGAGAAAGGCGTCTCGCACCCGTTTACAAGCGG
>JAFAPG010000250.1 GCA_019247235.1 Acidobacteriota bacterium | reverse complement strand
CCACGCGGCTTTTCCCGGCGAGGACTTTTCAAAGATTAGGTCTTCATTCTGACTTACGTGCCGCGTGGCTTTAGGAGTTATGCGTCGCATCGGACCACCTCCTGAGGCATCTCCTCCCGGCTGCCCAGGGAGCGCTCGCTGTCGGCGACGTGACCGACAGCGGTGTCGATAACCGTCCGGCTGGTCAGCTCCGTACAGCACCACAGCGAAGCGTTGCCTAACTGGGGATAGAACTTATTCAGCGGAAATCCACCAACAATCTTGTGACCGAGTAGTCTGGCATTGATCGCGTGAGGGTCTTCTCCGGTCTGGATAACAAACTCATTGAAGCGCGGCGCGCCGGAGAATAGCAGCTTCGTGTGTTGGGAGAATTGTTGCACTGCATATGCGCTCTTTGCCAGATTTTGCCGGGCAAGTTCTTTAAGACCGATTTTGCCATATACGGCCATGAATATATTGACCATTAACGCGATTAGCGCCTGGTTGGTACAAATATTCGAGGTCGCCTTTTCCCGGCGGATGTGCTGTTCTCGAGTTGCTAAGGTAAGCACGAAACCACGTTTGCCCTGACGGTCACGAGTTTCGCCGACTAGCCGTCCTGGCATTTGCCGAACATACTGTTCTCGGGTGGCAATCACTCCGCAATAGGGCCCACCAAAACCCAGGGGAACACCCAGTGACTGTGCTTCCATGGCCACGATATCGGCGCTGCGGGGAGGTTCGACAATTCCGAGAGCAACCGCTTCGCTCACGGCAACCACAAGCATGGCTCCTTGGGCATGCGCGAGCTCGGCAATGGTTGCCACATCCTCGATGGTTCCAAAGAAATTGGGCGACTGCAGGAGAACACAAGCGGTTTCCCGAGTCACCGCTTTTTCTAAGGCGGCTACATTAATCCGACCCGTGTCGGTAAAGGGGATCGTGCTCAGAGGCATGGCTTGATGAAGAGCATAGGTAGCCAGTACCTCGCGATATTCAGGATGGGTGCTTTCGGCCGCTACCACCGAGCGCCGTCCCGTCAGTCGCACCGCCATCAATACCGCTTCGGCCGTGGCGGTTGCACCGTCGTACATCGAAGCATTGGCCACTTCCATGCCCGTCAACTCGGCAATCATGGTCTGAAACTCAAAGATGGATTGTAAGGTTCCTTGCGAAACCTCGGCCTGGTAGGGCGTATAGGCCGTCAGAAACTCGCCCCGTGAGATAAGGGCATCGATAATGACGGGACGGTAGTGAGAGTATGCCCCTGCTCCCAAGAAGCTGGCACGGCCATCTCCATTTTCTCGCGAGCGCTCACGAAACCAGTCGACAATTTCTGATTCCGCCATCTGCCTGGGGACCCTCAAATCACGCGTGAGTCGATACTCGCTAGGGATGGAGCGAAACAGATCATCGATCGAATCGACTCCCACGGCCTGCAGCATAGCTTTGCGATCGGAGGGAGATTTCGGTAGATAGCGCATAAAGGGCCGATGGTTTTACGAGAATAAACTCGTACGTCGATGGTTGGTGAATTTGGAGCGCAGCAAGGTCACCGGTCGATCGCACGCCTGGTGCAGTATCTCAACGCCCGCCTTCCTCGGCAATGAATTGCTCATACTCTTGCGCAGTGAGCAGTGCATTCAGTTCACCCGGATTTGCCAAACTGATTTTTATCATCCAGCAATCGTGGGCGTCCTGATTGATCTTTTCTGGAGCTGTGGCCAATTCCCCGTTGACTTCGGTCACCGTACCCGAGGCTGGCGCATACAGATCGGACACCGCCTTCACCGACTCCACCGATCCGAAACTCTTCCCCCCGGTCAACTCCGTGCCGGGCTTGGGAAGATCGACGAAGACGATGTCGCCGAGCGACTCCTGCGCGTAATGGGTGATACCGATGGTTGCCTTGGGGCCCTCGGCTTTGATCCATTCATGCTCCTTGGTGTACTTAAACTCGACGGGATAAGCCATTTCTTGACTCCTCAGCGATTGCCTGAAAGCGCGAGCTTGGGCCTTCTGTAGAAGGGGGTCGGGACGGTCCGCGCTTTTATGCCCAGGCCGCGAACCTCAATCCGAAGGTCGCTGCCGACTGGGCTGAACTCGAGCGGCACATACGCCAAAGCAATGTTTTTCTTTAAAAAAGGAGCGTAGGATCCGCTGGTTACGTAGCCGATCTCCTGAGCGTGAGGGTCCAGGACTTTGTACCCGTCGCGCGCAATTCCCCGCTCGATCATCTCCGCTCCTACCAGAGTTCGCCTCAGACCTGTGGACCTGGCTGCGAGCAAGGCTTCCTTGCCGATAAACTCTGGCTTCTCGAGCTTGCAGAAACGATCAAGTCCCGCCTCCCACACGTTGATAGTATCGGAAATCTCGTGTCCGTAAAGGGGTAGCTTGGCTTCGAGCCGCAAAGTATTGCGAGCACCGAGACCGCAAGCTAGAGCGCCAAATTCCTTCCCTGCCTCGAGCACCTCTCCCCATACTCGAGCGCTGGTCTCGGGATCGGAGGGCACATAGATTTCAAAACCATCCTCGCCGCTGTAGCCAGTACGAGCGAGAAGAATGTCATCAAGACCGCAGAACAGGATCTTTCGACACCAGTAATATTTCAGAGATGACAGATCACTCGTGGTCAGCTTTTCAACCAGCACGCGAGAGTTTGGTCCTTGAATGGCGATCTGGGTGAAGTTATCGGAGAGATTCTCAATCTGGCAATCGAATTCAGCGGTATTGTCATGTACCCAGTTGAAATCTTTCTCTCGAGTGCCCGCATTGATGACCAGCAGATAGTCCTGCTCTCCCAAACGATGCACGATGACGTCATCTACAAAGGTGCCTTGTGGGTATAGCATGGCCGAGTATTGAGCTTGCCCCATTTTGAGTGTGGCCGCGTCGTTCATGGTAATGCGCTGCACTGCCCTCAGCGCCTCAGGTCCCCACAAGCGGATGTCTCCCATGTGACTTACGTCGAAGACCCCGACTTGGGTACGTACGGCCAGGTGCTCGGCGATGATGCCGCTGTATTCAACCGGCATCTCCCAGCCATTGAAATCGACCATTTTGGCGCCCAGCTGGAGATGAGCGGCATGCAAGGGGGTCTTGCGAATCCTCGGCGAGACTTCAACAGCTGACAAGAAGTTGCCTCATAAAGAAGCGCGCAAGTGGCAGGTTCGGAAAGCAATGAGACTAACATGCGCGGAGCACACGGTTCAACCAAGTGGCGGACATTTGACGCATTCCGGGCACTCTCATTGTGAAATGATTCTCAGAGTTAAATCTTTATTTCAGCGCTCCCATCGAGAGAACCGCCTAGAAATCTGGCTTTCTGCCCACAGAGAGCCGGCGATAGTTCGCCGACAAGGTCGATCGTGGGTGCTTGAGAGAGGTCGATCGGCTTGGCGGTTCACCCAAGTGAAGATGGCGCGGTAATACGAGACCGCGAACTCCACCGCCGAATAATGATCAACCTCTATCGATAGGGACATTCCAGTTGCAGGGCCTATCGAAGCTGATTGGTCGTACGGGCCGAAAGCTGATCCAAGTTAAGATTGGCGACAAAGAGATAGTGTTTGTTAGAACTCCTCCGTCCCTGCGCGCTCGAACTCGCCAGCGCCCGCTCTCGACAGCTCCTGTCACCATTGGGACCGACCACACTCAAGAGTGCGATGGTCATAGAATAACGGGCTGCACGGTGATTTTCAGCATGTGCCCTATAGCCTCGAACCAATGTCCATGCGAAGCCAGTGGATAGCGCGGCACCAGCAATGCTACCTCGCGTCGCAGGAGACCTCGTGTTAGGCTCCTTAGAGGAGTTGGCGTTGGAGGGGGGATGCGCAGATTGCTGGCCGCGGCAATGCTGCTGGTGGCGTTTGATAGCAGCATGGCAGAGGCACCAGAAGAGCCAGCGAACCAGATCGCGTTCACTCTCGGTCGTACCTTCATTGGCAATCAAAGCGTGGCTAATACCAGTGTGGGAAACAACGTCGTGCGTGCAGGTAGAGGACTCTCTTTCGATTTCGCCTACGCACGTCAGCTGAAAAGATTGTCCTTCGGCAGTCTCGCTCTGGAGCTTCCTGTCGTTTTCGACCCAGACGAAGACCTCAGTTATGGTGCGAATCAGGTCCCCTTGCAGTACAGCTCTTTCTTTGTTTCTCCCAGCGCCCGGCTCAACCTAGCCCCAGATCCCGTGATTTCGCCGTGGTTAAGTTTTGGGGGTGGATTGGCCCACTTTCAGGGGTCGAAGGAACTTCTATTTGGAGGCACGAACCCTGGGCCACGTGTGAACATGAGCAGCGCTCTGCAGTTTGGAGCAGGATTCGATCTGCATGTCCCCTGGAAGTACTCGCGTGCTCGGCTGCGCGTGGAGTTTCGGGATAACTGGACCGGGGAACCACCTCTGCGCGTGATCACTGGAAGTAACCGCCAGCACAATTACTATATCGGAGGTGGAATCGTTTATGGCTTCTAGGCCTTGGATCGATGCTTAGCGATCGCGTCGTAGATTGCAGGCAGGTGCAACGCTTCCTCGACCGAGCCGCCGAAGCGCACGTTCTCGTAGTGCTTGGTGAAGAGCGAGACTTGATAGCGGAGTTGCTGATCGCGAATGATAGAGACGAACTCGGTGGGTGTTTGCTGCGGTGTTTTTCTCCAACCTTTGCGCGCGGTTTGCTTTAGCATGCGCTGATACCAGATGGTTGCTGCTGCCCGCGGTGCCCTCTCGGGGCGACGACCAAGTCGGAAGCGGCGGCCCATGGCAACAATCCGTGGGACGTTCCACACCAGCAGGGTGAGAACCAATCCGCCGAACATCCACAAAGCCAACTTCACCTGGAATTCCCCAAGGCGATCTTCTGCGCGACGTGCCCGGGCAAGCATGGCTTCATAACGGCGGCGCACCCAAGACTGCGCACGCGAGACCATCTGGCGACTGCCACGGCTTGCATTCTCGGTCAGACGCAACTGATGCCCCACATCATAGTTAACGATCCATTCCCGCCAGAACGACCCCAT
This sequence comes from Acidobacteriota bacterium, assembly GCA_019247235.1. Taxonomy (GTDB): domain Bacteria; phylum Acidobacteriota; class Terriglobia; order Terriglobales; family Acidobacteriaceae; genus Gp1-AA145. The sequence goes on along the minus strand of JAFAPG010000250.1, from coordinate 1,563 downwards.
GGCATCCATGTAAAGCATCGCCCGGCTCCACTGTTGTCGTTCGCCCCGCGCTGAGGGCGTGGGATCGAACTCGGTCCACCCTAATCCTGGAATATAGGCCTCGACCCAGGAATGAGCATCGCTGGCGCGAATCACATATCTGGAGCTCAGGTGATTGAATTTACCTCCGGCAAATCCGTTGACTACACGCGAGGGAATGCCAATCGAGCGCAACATCACCGCCATGGCCGAGGCGAAATATTCACAATGTCCCCGGTGCCGTACGAAGAGGAAGGCAGCAACTGGATCGCGAGTCATAGCCGAAGACATCTCAAGCGAATAGGCGTAATGGAGGCGCAAGTAATTTTCCATGACCGATGCACGCTCGAGGGGGGTACGCGCTTTAGCGGTAATATTGCGTGCCAAGGCGGGGATACGGGGGTCCAGGGCGGGCGGCAGGCCTAAGTAACTAGAGAGTATCGCGGGAAGAGTCGTAGGGCTTTTGGGCTGAAAGGGCGGCGATGGGGGTAGCGGAATCGAGGACTGGGCATCGTACCGCGCGACGGGGTGTTCCCCGTCCAGGTCAAAGATGTCGCCCTGTTCGTCCACATAAATGTCTCGATAGTTGCCTTGTATAAAACGGGGTTTTGCCAATAAGAAGAAAACACCGTTCAGAATGGGTTCCATAGTGACGCGATAGTGAATCGTCTTGTCGGATGCCGAATCGCCGGGTTCGGTGGGCAAAACGAAATTCCCCTGCTTGTCGCCAGCCAGTCGGACCTTATTGAGCGTGTTTCTCCAGATTCTTCCATCGAAATCATTCAGGGCGATGCCGCGTAATTTGATCGGGTATCCCCCAAGCGCATTCTGGTCGATTTGAACGTGCATCACCAGGCTTTGTGACTGCTGAATCTCCCCAATACGGCCGAGCTCCACACGATCGCAAAAACCAGTGGTTAGATCATTGCCGGCGGCGTGCACGCTCAAATACCCAGCGGAGATGCGTGGCAAAACAAAGAAGATGAGCGCGGCACTGGTGAAGATCAGCACCAGCAGCAAGGGTGTGATTCCGGCAATAGTGAAGGACAATTGACGATAGGCTAGGGGCGTCTGTGGGTCCCGCGCATGCACCCCGGACTTTGCCGATGCATGTGTCATCTCCATCAAAATGAAGCTTGGGATCGCAACCAGAACAAAGCCGACAAGCGCCAATAAAAAGGTGCTATCCACGGTGAGAACCGCGGCGGCCAGAACCATTAAGAACGAGAGTACCGCAAGCAGATAATGATCGCGATCGCGTTGCGCGGAAAATAACCTGACCAGCATCACAAATAGAACCAGATGCACCGTCGCGCTCAGGAATGCGCGGGAGATCATAAACTCATCGGCTATGTAGAAGCTCACGCAGAGCACCGTGAGGAGGTTCGTCCAGCGTTCTGAAAGTAAAAAGTGACGGCGGCGGGCTAACAGATACCCGCGAAAAAGAAGCGCGGAGGTTACGATGAGAACCGTCGCCAGGTCGAGGTGACCGGTAGAGGCAAGCGTACCAAAACCGCTAAAGATGAGCAGGTAGATGCAGACGTC
>JAFAPG010000102.1 GCA_019247235.1 Acidobacteriota bacterium | reverse complement strand
GCAGGCCTCGCTTCTTGTGCAGGTGGTGGCGGAACTGGACGCGCGGGAGGAGCTGGCGACGCAGGCGTAACCTGTGGTTGCTGCTTTCCAATAATCGCCTTCAGCACATCTCCTGGCTTCGAGATGTGGGAAAGATCAATCTTGGTTTTGATCTCTTCCGGGGCTGACGGCGCAGCTCGCGCGGCTTTAGTCGGACCCTGCGCATCGCCAGGACCACGGAAGTGATTACGAACTTTCTCCGCCTCGTGCTCTTCGAGCGAGCTGGAATGCGTCTTTTTCTCCGTGACCCCGACTTCGGGCAACACGTCCAGAATGGCTTTGCTCTTTACTTCCAGCTCCCTGGCTAGGTCGTTAATTCGAATCTTACTCATCCGCCTGTTTGTTCCTCCGCACGTTCCCCGCTAAGTCTGCATAGCAACCTCGCGTGTGAGTTTTGTTTTCGCCCAACTGCCGACCTCTACGGCCAGCAACTCCTATTCCTCTGGCTCTGCCGGTTCTTCTCCGGCAGAAGCTTCGGGTGCAATCTCGGGCTCGCTGGATGGTTCTTCACCCGGCTCTGCTTTGACCGCTTCTCCCTCAAGCGAGGCGGCCACCTCTTCGCTCTCCCCCTCCGGGAAGGCCAGGGCTTCTCCACCTTCGAGCGTGGCAAAATAATTATTGACCGCCACACTGATTTTTTCCACCGTTTTGGGTCCAATTCCCTCGATCGCCTCCAGCTGTTCTGGCGTCATATCGGCCAGCGCTTCCACCGTAGTAATACCAGCCCCCTTGAGCTTCTCCACCAATCCTTCTCCCAGTCCTTCTACGCTTTCAAGCGGGGTCGCGGCTGCACTGGTAAGCTGCGACATTTGCTGCTCGACTTCCTGACGCTTTTCCTCTTCACTCTTGATGTCGATTTTCCAGCCTAAAAGTTTGGCGGCCAGCCGAACATTCTGCCCCTTCTTGCCGATGGCCAGTGAGAGCTGGCTGTCGTCGACTACGACTTCCAGATGTTTATCGCCGGCATCGAGCACTGTCACCCGGCTAACCTTAGCCGGCTGCAGCGCCTTCTCCGCGAATACCACCGGGTCTTCGTGATATTCAATGATGTCGATTTTTTCGCCGCGCAGCTGGCGAATGATAGATTGCACCCGCATTCCCTTCATGCCTACGCAGGCGCCCACGGCATCGACTTCTTTGTCCTTAGACATCACCGCGATTTTCGTACGCTCCCCAGCTTCGCGCGCGATGGCCCGGATCACGACCGTACCATCGTAAATTTCCGGCACCTCGGTCTGGAACAAATGTTGGACCAGTTCCGGCGCGGCGCGGGAAACCACTACGGCCGGTCCTTTCGAAGCCTTTTCCACCCGTGCGATCACGACCCGCACCCGCTCGCCGATGGCAAATGACTCTAACCGGGATTGCTCTTTTCGCGGAGCCTTCGCTTCGGCCTTACCGATATCAAAAATCGCGTCTGGACCTTCAATGCGCTTGACGGTGGCATTTACGATTTCACCCACGCGATGGATGTACTCGTTATAGACAGTATCGCGCTCAGCTTCTCGCACCTTCTGAAAAATCACCTGCTTAGCCAGCTGTGCGGCGATCCGGCCGAGAATACCTTCTGTGGCCTTGGGAATTTCTAATTCGCCACCCACCTGAGCGTTAGCATCGAATTTGCGAGCATCCTCGAGCGTGACCTGCATCAGAGGGTCCTCGACCTCCTCGGGCGACTCGACGATGGTCTTCACGGCAAAGGCGCGAATTTTTCCCGTATCCTTGTCCAGTTGCGCCCGCAAATTCTCCTGCGTCTTGTAATATTTGCGCGTGGCCACAACAATGGCGTCTTCTACCGCGTTCACCACTACTTGCGGATCAATGCCCTTCTCTCGGCTGAGAGCATCGATGGTGTTATAAAGCTCGCTTGCCATAAATCAGCTTTCCAAAAAATTTACTTCCGACCGTCGCGGACCAACTCCGCAGCCAGCTTAAATTTCCGGTACCAGGTTGGCCTTTTCAATATTGGCGAAGTCGATTTCCAGTTTCTCGGGCATGGCCGGGTGCGGTCGAAACTTCCTGCGCGCCGCCGCCAGATCGAGCGTAATGCGACCCGCCTGACAATGTTCTAACCGGCCTTCGAAGTGCCGGTTGCCGTTTACTGGATCTTTGGTCACCAGTTTTACCCGTCTACCCTGAAATCGGGCAAAATCCCCCGGCCGGAAAAGCTTTCGATCCAAACCCGGCGAGGAAACCTCGAGCACATACGAGCCTCCAGGTACGGCGTCCTCGACATCGAGAATCGTGCTCACCTCCCGGCTCAAGTTGGCGCAGTCGTCGTGGGTTACACCTTCAGGCTTATCAATAAAGATACGCAACATGCGCGACTTGCCACCTCCGCGCATCTCGACCTCAACCAGTTCCAAGCCGAACGACGCTGCAACACGCTCGGCAATCGCGCGTACATGTTCAAGATCAACTGTCATATCAATAAGTTAGACAGGAGTCTTGTGGCGTAAACTGTCCGCCAAGTAAAAAGTGGGCTTGCGCCCACTGGTGTGTTCCGCCAAATCCTGGTACTCCACAACAGTTCCAGTACGTACTATACGCCCGCGCTGGGCAAAAAACAAATACTGCGCTTCTTGGCACGAGATCTTGAAATCGGCGTGAGCAGCCTGTTTCACGCCTAGGAGGGCTAAAAAATTAAATTGATGTTTTCTACGTGGACAAGGTTTCGCTCAGGGTCGAACGTGCCAAGAACGCGTACTCGTTTTCCCTCGAATGGTTGAGCCGCTTGCTGGTCATCGAGCTGGTAGAAACTTGTGCCCGAGACTCTAAGCATAAAAGTGCTGACTTCTCTGACCAAACTGCCCACGAAGACGTTGGAACTTGGTTCAGACCTGAAGCTAATCGGCGGTGAAGTCGGATCGGCGTCCTCAGGGGCGCGAGGCTGCTGCATGGAAGACCAGGCAACCAAGTCGGAGCTTATCAGGCTCTTGGGTTCGTCCTGCCCCACAGCCACCGCCAACCCGAGCAGGGCTGGACAGAGGAAAATTGCAAGGTATCGCATGCTGACCGTGAAGTCCTCTTAGGACTTTGTACCCCCCCACGTAGGTCGCTGGCTGTACCAGACATGCTGTAGGGTGCACGCGGAAGAACCCTGACGGTCTCTGTCTTCCCGAGAGTAGTCGCCTTAGTTGTTGAAGGTACCTAAGAAGTACATCTTCGGCCAGCAATTCCCGCCTATGATGTCGAAAAAAGAATTTCGGAGGTCCTCCCGCCATGGCAGCAAGTCAGGTGGTTCTCTATTTCGACAAGCAGGAAGATGCGCTGCAATTCACCCTAGCTGCCAGCTCGATCATCGCCGATGGCGCGCCTTTGCGTGAAAGCGCGCTGAAGGTGGCGAAAGAAGTCTCAAAAGCCAGCCGTATCACCGCCGAGGGAAGCTTATCCCCACAGGGCAAAGCCTCGAAAAGCACTAGCAAACGCCCATAACGCTTCCGCCGTTTGGGTTAATCCGACCAAGGCGCGGGTTTTCTTTCCCAACGATGCGCTTTCAACTGCTCGAGCAGATCTCGACCGAGTGAGCCCTTGTCGCTAAGCGAGAGATTTTCCTGCACATGCTCCGGTTTACGCATGCCAACAATGACAGTGCTGACGGCGGGGTGCGAGAGAACAAAGCGAAGCGCCATCTCCGGCAAAGACATGCCCAGTGGGAGAATTTGTTTCAGTCGTTCTACCCGTTCCAGGGTTCGTTTCAAATTTTCCGGATTGAAGTATCCCGAGCGCCAGTCGGTGGCCGGGAACTTGGTCTTCTCTGTCATCTTTCCGCCCAAACTTCCTTCATCGAGCGCGACGCGGACGATGACTCCTATGTTGAGTTCTTGACATGTGGGAAACAACTCATCCTCGGGCGACTGATCGAAAATGCTATAGATGACCTGGACGGCATCGACTAGTCCGGTGCGCAGGGCTCGCAGGCCGTTTTCCGGCTCCCAGCGGTTCAGACTCAATCCAAAAGCTCGGATGATGCCCCGCTCCTTTAGCTTCTCAACGGTGTCGCGAAAATCCGCCTCCTCGGTCCAGTGATCGTCCCAAACATGAAATTGGAGGACATCAATCGTATCGCTGCCGAGCCGGCGGCGAATCCGATCGGCATAGTCAAGAACATGGTCAGGAGGAAAGACGTCGTGATAGCGATATCGGGGCAGCGCCGGCCAGCGTAAGTTTTTTGGCGGTATCTTTGAGGCGGCAATCAAGGCTTTACCCGGATTCTTCCCCAAGATTTGCCCCAGCAAAGCGTCGCTTTTTCCTTGGCCGTAGGCCCACGCGGTATCAAAAAAATTGCAGCCCAGGTCGGTGGCCAGCTGCAAGGCGGCAAGCGATTGGTCGTTGTCGGATCCACTCCAGCCGCCCATTCCCCACAGGCCGTGAGCGATTTCGCTGACTTCAAAGCCGGTACGTCCAAATTTGCGATATTTCATCTTCGCGCCTCAAAGCTCTGCCATGAGAACTCCGGTCGAGCAGAGTAGTTATCGACCAACCCCCGCCTGCTGCTTCTTACGGTAGAAATCGGCAAGCACATAAAAAGCTTGCTTGGGTTGTCCTTGGTCGGAGATGAGTCCTTTGCGGTTGTAGTAGTCCTGAACCCCTGGCAGAGTTCGACGGGGCGAACGAAAATCCATCAGCACCCAAGGCGACATTCCCGCCAGCGAAGAAATATGAGAGAGCATCTCCAGTTGATGCTGAAACAAATTGGCTTGATACTCCTCGCTAAATCGAGTATCGGCGCCCCCGTGCAAACCGTAAACTGCCCCCCCGCCAAATTCGCTGATGATCACCGGCTTCGAATAGGCAAAGTTCCAGCGAATCTGGTCTGCCTCTTCGGGCTTAGCTTTGCCATACCAGCCGATATACTCATTCAAGCCGATGACGTCGAGAAACTCCCCCACAGGATCGTTTAAGGCCATGGTTTGGCCGTCGATGCGAGTGGCTTTGTCGGAAGCCGAAGTGATAAGTCTGGTGCGGTCAAGGCTGCGCGCGTAGTCGGCCAAGGATTTTAGAAATGCGTTCCGAGCTGGATTCACCGGCGTCTCGTTTGCGATCGACCACAGCCCGATGGCCGCCCGGTTCTGGTCGCGAGCAATGGTTTCCCGCAGTTGTGACTTGGCATTGTCTAAGAGCGCGGCGTTCTCCCAGTCGAGTTCCCAATAGACGGGGATTTCCTCCCAGACGAGAATCCCTAATTCATCGGCCGTCCTGAGCATCTCCTCATGGTGCGGATAATGCACCAAGCGGACGAAGTTACAGCCTAATTCTTTGGCCCACGTTAATAGCGTACGGTCGTCTTCGGGGGAAAACGCCCGTCCGCCGCGAAAGGGGGCCTCTTCATGGAGCGACACTCCCCGCAAGAACACAGGCGCGCCGTTCACCAGGATCTGGGTTCCTCGGATTTCGAGACTGCGAAATCCAATCTTGTCTCTGACTCGGTCTCTGCCGCAGGAAATGATCACCGAGTAGAGCTTCGGTCGATCGGGTCGCCAGAGTTCAAGCTTGGCGGGAAAGCGAAATACCGCCCGGCCGGAGCCGTCAAGCGGAGCCGTTTCGCTCACCTGAATCTCTGGAATTTCAATTTTGGCGAGATTGTCGGCGCCGGTGCCGTTTACCTTCACCCAGCCTTCGACCTGATCAGAGCTCCCCTCGGCAAGTTGCAGTCGGTAATTTTCGATAAACTCCCGTGGCAGCTCAATCAATTCGACATGCCGGGTGAGCCCGCCGTAGTTCCACCAGTCGGTATGCGGACCTGGAACCCCCTCTGCCCGACGCGTGTTATCTACTTCTACGACCAGGCTATTTTCTCCATCCGCGATGCTGTCGGTGACCTCAAAGTTAAAGGGAGTAAAGCCGCCAACATGTTCTCCCAGTTTGCTACCGTTCAGCCAAACTCGCGCCTGATAGTTGGCGGCGCCAAAATAAAGGAACGTGCGCACAGTTGCACGTCTGTGATAGGCGAAATCGCGCTGATACCAGAGCGGCCCCTCGTAAAAGAGCAAGGATTCCCGTTGCATGTTCCA
>JAFAPG010000333.1 GCA_019247235.1 Acidobacteriota bacterium | reverse complement strand
TGCCGGACCAAATTCCACCTGCTGACCGCTTGTTGGTCTCGTCGGCAGGACGAGCCGCAGCACTGCTTTCCGAAAGCCGCTACGACCAGGCATTTCCCATTTTTGACCAGCTTATCCAGAAATATCCAAATACGCCATTCTTGCATTTTGCATACGGAGCGGCGCTGGCATCTTCCTCCAACTATGATCGAGCTCGGACCCAGTTGCTCGAAGAAGCCCGTCTGAATGCGACCACTTCTCTACCCTACGTACGCCTGGCGTCGATCAGCTTGAAATTGCATGATCCTGATCAGGCTCTCCAGTTTTCCCAGAAAGCGCTCGAGATCACCCCTGAATCGGCGGAAAGCCACTACATGATGGGCCGCAGCCTGCTCGAGATTGGCAACCCAGCCGGCGCTGTCGAGGCACTGGAAATCGCCCGTCGACTTGCGCCCACCAGTCCTGAAGTGCGCTTCAATCTGGCTCGCGCTTACACCAAGACGCACCGTTTAGAAGAAGCACAACACGAGCGCAGCGAATTTGAGCGCTTACAGGCGGAAAATCCTCAGACCCCCACCGAACACATGGGCGGCCAGCCTCCCCACTCCTATGATCCGATGGCGGGAGCAGCTCCCGCGCAGAATTAACCGCGGTAGTCAGTCAAGGCAACTGATTCTGCAACATAGCACATAGAGAGCTGGTGGAAAGCGCGGCAACCGAAGCCCCGACCGCACCAATGCTTTATCGTGTCAACCAACGCTGGCAAAATCCAGCATTGTTTAAGGATCTTGCCAAGACCACACGAGTCGTGGCATTGAATCTCCATCTCTGCGGCTCTAGAAGAACGGCACCAATTTGTAAACCGTCAGGCTTCACGGGGTACATTTGCGTAGGGGATCAACTTCCTGTCCTCGCGTGCTGGATTTACGGCTGTCTCTTGCTCCGTGGCTGAATCGAGGTGAGCTATGCTGCGGCAGAAAAGCAATTCAGACAGGTAAGATTCGCGAATTGAGGAGATCGCTGCACATTCGCCGCTCGCTTTAGATCTCACTTGACGTGTTCTCTAGGCTTTACGCAGCGTCTAGTTCCATCTTACGGGCTCTTTGCAGCCCGATGGCCAACTCTGTCGTAATCGAGCAAGAGCCATTGAAAATGACAGCCACGGACAGTCCTGTGGACGGTCACGTGCTTGTTGAAACTAAGCACCTCGGATACAACTGGCCGCTCTACGTGCTTGCTGTAGGGGGATAAGATGCGATTCCCGGTTGGGGCATTCAAAACAAAATGTTCAATGGGTGTATTGCTCGTTTCGGCAATCTGGACGCTCCACCCCAACTCCTTACATGGGCAAGCCTTTCAGGGATCCGTGGCGGGAACCGTAGTGGACACCTCGGGAGCGACCGTACCGACCGCTTCTGTAACGCTAGTCAATATCGGCACCTCGGCAAGGGAAGTGGCCACCACAGATTCATCGGGGCACTACGAATTCGCAAGCGTCGTCCCCGGCAAGTACAACTTGGACATCGAAAAAACTGGTTTTAAGCACTTTCATCGCGACATGTTTCAGGTGGAAGTGCAAAGCGCCCTGCGTATTGACGCTACACTGCAAGTGGGAGACGTCACCCAGACCATCGAAGTATCCGCGCAGACACCTCTGCTTGAGACCCAAACCTCCAATTTGAGCCAAGTAGTTGAAGGTCGTCAGGTACAGGACACGCCGCTGAATGGCCGCAATCCTTTGAATCTCCTGAACTTGGTGCCAGGGGTTATTGGTTTGGGCGCCTCGACCGGAGCTACCGGCGGAAATCAGCTGGGGGGCTCATTCACGAACAACTTTGGCTGGGGAAATATCCAGATTGCGGGCGGGCTTGCTGGACAGAATGCCGAGTACCTGGATGGCGCCCCGCTCAACGGTGCGTTTGCAAATTCCGTCGGTTTCATTCCCACTCAGGACAGCGTCCAAGAATTTCGCGCAGTGACCAACAGCGTCAGTTCCGAATTCGGTGGATTCACCGGAGGCGTGGTTAGTATGACCACAAAGAACGGGACCAACGCCTTCCATGGCACTTTGTACGAATATCTGCGCAACAAGGTATTGAATGCCAACTATTTCTTCAACAATCAAACGGGCACACCCCGTCCAAGCCTGCAACAAAATCAGTTTGGCGCCAGCGTAGGTGGACCGATCATTCATAACCGAACCTTCTTTTTCTTTAGCTGGGAACGATTTGATATCCGCAAGGGAACGCCAATTCTTACAACCGTTCCCACGCTAGCGGAACGGGCCGATATCAACTCGACTCACAATGCCGATTTCTCAGGCCTGCCGACGATTTATGATCCGTTCACTAGCCCCCGAACGCCGTTCCCCGGCAACGTCATTCCAGGGAATCGTATCGATCCGACCGCCCTGGCACTGCTGAAGCTCTTCGCGTTGCCCAATACTAATCAGCCGGGAGGAAATTACGCCGCGAACGTCAACACTGGCACCGACCAGAATGAATACGCCGCCCGCATCGACCACAGTTTAAGTGACCGTCAACGTCTTTTCGGGCGTTATTCACATTGGGATGGTCACACGCAATCATTCAATCCGTTCTTCAACTCCTCCGGGCTGTGCGCCACGATCTACAACAGCGACGATATAGTTGTGGGAGATACGTTCACCAGGGATCCCAAAAACATTGCAGACTTTAGAATTTCTGACCTGCGAACCCATTATTCGTTGCTGCCACCGAGCACCGGAAAAGCCAATCTGGCCCAGTATGGCCCGGCTTGGGCTGCACTCGCACCGCAACTGACCTACCAGGAAAACCCCGAGCCGGTGGTCGCCGGATTCTATAGCTTTGCCAATATGGACACCCACAACCTGGCGGTCACCAATAACTACGTGCTCTCCGGAAGCCTGACCAAGATCAGTGGGCGTCACACCATGAAATTCGGTGCGGAGGGCCGACGCCTGGAGTTTTACTTTGGACAACTCACCAACGCCAGCGGGGTGTTCAACTTCAACAACGGCTTCACCTCTATAGACGGCACTACCAGCAGCCGAACTGGGTATTCGCTTGCCTCCTTTATGCTGGGCACTCCCGCCAGCGCCACCCTGGGAACACTGATTCGAACTGCGGCTGTCATGTACTACGAGGGCCTGTACGTCAGCGATACCTTTCAGGCGACGCGCAAGCTGACGCTGAATGGCGGGTTGCGTTGGGAGATTCCCGGAGCATTCACGGAGAAGAATGATCGAGCGAGCGAACTACTTCCCGATGCACCCGACCCCTTGTCGCAAGTGACCGGACTGCCGCTCCGCGGCCAGTTGGTCCTGGTCCATTCTCCGCAATATCGCAGTCGCAATATCACCGATAATCACTATTTCTTGGAGCCCCGACTCGGGCTCGCTTATGAATTTCTGCCCCACACGGTAGTTCGCACCGGTTATGGAATATCACACGAGTTCCTTCCTGGCCTGGGAGGAGTCGGCACTGGAACACCAATGCCGAGCGGGTCGCCTATCAACACGGCCTCGACCTCGATGGTCACATCGTTAAACGGGGGACTCACTCCCGCCAATGTTTTGAGCAATCCCTTCCCCAACGGAGTGATCGAACCGGCAGGGCGCAACTCGGCCTTTCTGTCTCAATTAGAAGGCACCAGTATTACCGGGCCGGTAGCCAACGCTCCCTTGCCTTATATTCAGCAGTGGAATCTCGATATCCAGCACGAAATTGCCGGCGGCACACTCCTCGACCTCGGCTACGCGGGTTCAAAGGGCACGCACTTGCCTCGGGGTGGGTTAGCGAATACACCACTCAATCAGCTGCCGGATCAATACGATTCGCTGGGCAGCGCCTTGACGGTTCAGGTCCCCAATCCATTTGCAGGAAAGGTGGCCTCAAGCAGCATTCTTAATAGGGCGACCGTCTCTGCCGGACAACTATTGCGGCCCTATCCGCAGTTCACCGGTGTTTTTGCCGGCCCGCCCGACATCGGTAACTCCAGCTATCACTCCTTGCAGGCCAAACTTGTCGAACGCTTCCGGCAGGGTGGAACACTCCTTGCCGCGTTTACCTGGGCTCGGATGCTCAGCGACAGTGACACCGGCTTTGGATTCCTCGAGACCAATGGCGTCGGGGCGGTGCAGGATGCCTATAATCCACGCGGCGAACGCTCCCTGACCAGCTTCGACGTCCCCTATAGCCTGAACATTAGCTATGTCCTCGATTTGCCCTTTGGTAGGGGTCGGAAACTGCTGGGTGGCACCCGTGGTGCGCTGGATAAACTGGTCTCGGGATGGCAGGTCAACGGAATTGTCACCTACCAAGGTGGATTTCCTTTGCCCTTGACCGCTCAGCCGACGGTATTGCAGTCCACTTTTGGCGCGGGAACCACTCGACCGAACGTGATAGCGGGCTGCAACAAGTTCACCCCCGGGTCACACCGGACGCGAATCAATCAGTGGTTTAACACAGCCTGTTTCTCGCAACCAGGCCCCTTCAGCTTCGGCAATGAAAGACGAACCGATCCCAATCTCCGGTCGGATGGCATCAAGAACTACGATTTTGCCCTCGTCAAGAGAATTGCCATCGGTGAGAGATTCAGTGTCACCTTCAATTCTGAATTCTTCAACATTTTCAACCGAACGCAATTCGCACCTCCCGGCGAGCAATACAACGCCGGCACAGTAAATACGCCGCTCAATCGATTTGGCGTGGTCACGACTCAGCAAAACCAGCCCCGGCTGATCCAGTTTGCCTTGAGATTCAATTTCTGAAGCTCTTAGCCTGGAACGAAAGGTTATCGATCGCAGTCCTTCCAACGTCCCATCGAATCTGGCAGGGCAGCTCTGCTAG
>JAFAPG010000331.1 GCA_019247235.1 Acidobacteriota bacterium | reverse complement strand
GCATGAGACAGTTCACCCTGACCTCTCGGTTTCGGTTTTGAGGAAGAGCACGGGCATGCCTTTGTCACCATATCGTGTAGCGCGTCGACTCTTGCCGGGAATTCTCCCGATAATCCTGTTTTCTTCCATCCTGCCTTCGCAAGAGTCAGGTTCGGTGTTTCATGCGCAGAGCGATCTGGTACTGGTGAACGTAACGGTTCGGGACAAAAAGGGAAACTTCGTGCGCAATCTGAAACCAGAAGATTTTACGATTCTTGAAGATAACCAGCCGCAGAAGATCGTCTCTTTTGATCTCGAAAATATCGATGCGGGCTTATCGCAAGCGGTAACCCAGGCGGGCCCGATGCCAGAAAAGGCAGCAACTCCAGCTGCTCCCGCCTCACTGGCCAGTGTCGAAAGTGAATTTAAAGATCGTCGCCTGATCGTACTTCTGTTTGATCTATCGGCCATGGAACCTGAGGAAATCGACCGCGCGGTCAAGTCTGCGATTCACTACGTTGATACGCAAATGGCTGCGGCCGACATGGTGGCCATCGTTTCTCTGGGAAGCTCGCTTATCGTAAATCAGGATTTCACCACCGACCATGAGCTTTTGAAGACGGAGCTATTGGCCTTTAATAGCGGAAGTGGTCAAGGCTTCGAAGCAGGCAGCGACGGTTCAACAGAAGGGACGCCTGACACTGCCCAGCCCTTCACCGTCGACGATACCGAGTACAACATCTTTAATACTGACCGTCGCCTCGAAGCTATACGCTCGGTTGCTGAGCGTCTGGCTCACGTGCAGCAGAAAAAGTCATTGATTTATTTTTCTAGCGGAATGGACCGCACGGGCATCGAAAACCAATCTGAGCTACACGCCGCCACCAACGCCGCGGTGCGAGCGAACCTGGCTATCTACACAATGGACCTGCGGGGATTGCAAGCGATTGTGGCCGGCGGTGAAGCCCAGAATGCCAGTTTACGCGGAGTGTCGGCCTATTCCGGGCAATCCATGATGACGGCCCTAAACTCGAACTTCACAACTCAGGAAACACTGGTCACATTGTCAAGCGATACCGGAGGCAAGGCTTTCCTTGACTCCAACGACTTTAGCAAGGTATTCAAGAGCGTTCAGGATGACTCTTCGACCTACTACATGCTGGGTTATCACAGCAGCAATCCCGCCCAGGACGGTCGTTATCGTCGCATCGTTGTCAAGGCCAAGGTTCCCGAAGTGAAGATCGACTATCGTCATGGCTACTACGCTCCCGCCGACTACCAGCATTCCACAAAAGAAGACAAGGAGCGGCAACTGGAGGAGCAGCTGGCTTCTGAACTGCCCGCTACCGACCTTCCTCTTTACTTGGGAACTGCCTATTTTCGGCTTGGCGGCAACAAATTCTCGGTACCCATATCACTGGTAGTGCCAGGATCGGAGATTCCTTTTACCCGCAGCAGCGACCGAGATAAGGCCACGCTAGATGTAATTGGGCTGGTTACCGATAAAGAACGGCGGCCAATCAGCAACATTCGGGATACCGTCAAACTGGCTGTCGAAACCTCAGATAACGTGAGGAAAAAGAACGTTCAGTACAACACTGTCCTGGCCCTCACCACTGGCAGGTATCATTTGAAGCTCGTGGTCCGGGAAAACCAGACAGGCCGACTGGGTTCGTTCGAAACCGATCTGGAGGTCCCGGATTTCCGGTCACAACCGCTGAGGATGAGTTCGATCGTGCTGGCAAGCCAACTGCGCCCCGTAAAAAAGAACTCGGCGTCTAATCCTTTGGTTCGAGACGGCCAGGAGATCATTCCAAACATTACGCACGTCTTCTCCAGTGAGCAGCATCTGCTGCTTTATTACGAAGTTTACGATCCGGCGCAGTTGAATACCCAACCACTCTCGGAAACCGCGCAAGGTAAGGGCCGTATTCACTTGATGACCAATGTCGCCTTTTTTAAGGGCAAATCGAAAATATTCGAGAGCTCAGTAGTTGAGCTGACCGAGATGAACGCGCGTGAGCGCAAGGCTGGCGTTTTTCAACTTGATCTGCCGCTTAGCCCGCTGGTACCCGGCTTTTATACCTGCCAAGTGAATATCATTGATGATGCGGCGGGGCGGTTTTCGTTTCCCAGGCTTGCACTACTGGTCCGACGCAACAATACCATCGCCACTCGTTGAGAACGAACTCTGGGGTTTTGGGCTCCAGGCAACACCCTGCCTGAATCGATTCTGGCTGCATCGGTACTCCAGATCTGCTTCGAGGACCAAGGCATCCACCGTCAATTTGCGGAGACTCGAGCCTCGAGCTTCTCGGCGCTCGGCCGGGTGGACGTCAGCTAGAGCCACTTCGCGCCATCGAGCTTCCCTTCGATCAGAAACGAACAACAAGATCAGCACTCGCCCCCTCATCTGATCTGAATCTGCCGCCAGATCGCTCGCCGGCGACGCCTCGACTCGAAATTCCTGTGCATACG
>JAFAPG010000324.1 GCA_019247235.1 Acidobacteriota bacterium | reverse complement strand
GATCGATGGAGAGCCGATCCAACCTTGCGGGGCAAATACCGTGGAACCACCCCCGGTTGTTACCGTCCAGGTCATGTTCACTACGTTCGAGTATTCGCCCATTCCGCTGACATCGGCCGTGGCTTGCAGTGTGTCGGTACCGGCGTTAGTGCCCGTGTACTGGAATGTCGCATGTCCGGTTGCGTCGGTCGTAGCTGTGAGCTGACGCTGATTTGCTCCGCTGACGGCCAGGGCAGTCGTCACGTTCTGTTGTGCGGCGCCAGATGCATCCGTAACCAAAAGGGTGAAGGTCTGCGTCTGTCCCGTGTTTAGTGAGTTCGGGCTGATTGGGCTTAAATAGAGCGTGCCGGCCGGAGGGACTCCCGAGCTACTGGTGCCACCGACTGCCATAGTGAGGACATCTTGGCCACCACAGCATTCGCTGTAATCTACTTCATAAGGATACGTGCCTGGCGTCGGGAAGTTAACCACCACTGCATTAGCCACAGGCACGGTATTGGTGTTGTAAGCACCCATTACCGTCAGACCGTAAAACGGCGTTGTCCCTGAAGAAGGGACATTCACCATCGGGCCGCTTACGCGGGTTGCACCTCCGCCGATTCCAACGATGAAGCCGTCGTCGCTGTAAAAGTTGATCGTCTTATTGCCCGCCGTTTTTATCGTAAGCAGGCCGGTAAACACCGCTTGGAATGTAAACATCGGACCCACTGCAGCCTGGTATCCATTTCCCTGGGCCACAATGCTGCCGGTAAAATTTCCGTTTATATCCGTCGTCACATCGGTGAAGGGCCGAGTGTTGACATTGATGCTCGAGGGAGTGCCGGGTACGGTCCCTGCGGGCGGGTTGAAATCGATCGTGGGAAAATACTCGGTAAACGCCGGAGTCGCCGTGGGAGGAGTATTGAACTGCCCAGAGTTGCCCGACACGAAAAACCTTCCCAAAATTGTCCCCGTTGAAACATCTTGAACCGGAACCAGCCAACTCACACTTGCCGAATTTGAACTCGCTCCTAAATACGAGGCCGTCACCGTGTCGGTTCCACTGCTTATCCCGGTGTAGGTAAAAGTAGCTGCACCCGAGGCGTTGGTTGTGGAGCTTCCGCTGGTCGCGTTTGGTCCCGTAACCGCAAACTGTACCGATACTCCGGCAATCGGAGTAGCGGTCGGCCCAGTCCCGGTTTTGAGAAGAGCGGTTAAGGTCTGACTCGTGCCGGTAACGTTTGGCCCGGCAGCGGGCGGACTTAACGACAATGAGACCGATGAGGTCACGGTTACGGTGACGTTTGAACTGCTGCTCAACTGCGAGTCATTGGCCGTAAGCTGCAAGACATAAGTGCCCGCAACCGGGAAACTCGCATCCGTTACTGCTTGACTCGGGGTATTGAAGGTCACCGTACCTGGCCCGCTCACCTGGGTCCACGCGATCGTCAGCGTATTATTGGGGAGTCCATCGTCAGTCGCCGTCCCGTGCAGCGTTACCGTATTCGTCGGCAACGTTATCGTCTGGTTCGGCCCTGCATTCACGACCGGAGCTTGGTTCGCGGCTTCTTTCAAGGCGACCATCTGCATGAGGAATTGCTTCGAGCCCGCCATTGCAGCCGTGGCATCATAGCTGCCCGCTGCGGTTACAATGCGATCCTCTAAAATGTCACTGTTGTCCACGTCGGAATTGATGGGAATGATCCGCAATGTGTAGTGGGCGCCGGCACCAGCGATGACCCCGTCACCCATTCCGGCACCGACCAGCAAGTCGTTCTGATTGGTCGTGGTCGCGAATCCGCTGTCCGCGGTCGTGCTGGTCCCCCCTGCTGCTGCCACCACGTCGAGCGGGCTCGTCGTATTCAGTCCGCTATACTCCGCGATTCGTACATCGGCGGCAATCTGGGTAATCGCTGCTTGACCTCGTCGTGTGAAGGCCACCGTAACGCTATTGCTCGCGGCGGCAGAGATGTTCTTGGCGTAGTAGATCGCCTGCGTCCACGCATTGAACGTCGTCGGGCCAACCGCCAATACGTAGGTATTGTTGGCGCTGTCATTCACCGACACGTTGTACGAGCTTCGCCAGCCCACTGCGACGATATTGAGATTGCCTGCGGTTTGGGCAATGGGAAAAGCGACTGTTGCCACCGTCGGCACGGTGTCAGAAGCCAAGTAATCGCCTTGAATAAAATGCACTCCCGGTGGTTGCGGTGCGGGCGTGACCATGAACGGGTATCCTGGTGGGGTTGCCATTGACGTTAACTACGATACTGCCGGTGGTCGCACCTGCGGGAACAGGCACGCTGATGGCAGTATTGTTCCAGCTTGAGGGAACCGCCGTGAGCCCATTGAATGTCACCGAGCTATGGGTGCCTTGACTGGTGCCAAAACCAGAGCCGTTCAGTGTGAGCAGTTGGTTTTGGGGCGCTGAATTCATCAATACGCTATTTACTGCAATGTTTGTAATCGAGGGTAGGACGGTGAAGCTCACGGAATTGCTGGAAGCATTGTTGACTTTGACCACCACCCCGACAGTGCCCGAGACAATTCCGGTTGGAACCACCGCCACAATGGACGTACCGCTCCACGTCGTTATCGAGGCCGTTACCCCGCCAAAGGTGACCGTGCTATTGCCTTTCGTGGTGCCAAAGTTCCTGCCGGTAATCGTGATCGGCTCTCCGGACGGCCCCGAAGTCGGCGACACACTTGATATGCTTGGGGCGGCGAACAAGGCACCCTGCACCGCTGCGATGAAAAGGAAGATCCACGAAAGGCTGAGCCCTGCACGAACGATCCGGCGCATACACGTCCTCCCTCACTGAAATGCACGTCACCGCAAGGACACTAGTCCGCGGCTGAAGCACAGCAAGACAGCGACAGCGACTAAATTGTCGAAAGCTTGTACAGATTTACAGATGACCCGAAGACGGATAGCAGGCGATTAGAACAGCCCTGAACGCTTGCTCACGGGTTGTGGAATGAAACCACGAGGCGGTATGTTCGTCAACTACAGTTGTGCCGGAGTTACAAAATCAGAACAAATACGGCTCTCCGTGACATGGTCATCAACCTAAGTAGTTGAAAAACGCAAATTGGGAGAGCGACCAGCGGCTCGCGAAAAAATTAATTAGAATAACACTATCTGTCAACGAGTGATCAGGAATTTGCATTTTGTTCAGGCCGCCTGGCGTCCTCTCAATAGAAGCGGTGGACGGACACAGTTCACGCCTAAGTCCTGTTGGCTTCGGCCTACAATGTTAGATACCCGATAGAAGTAAGGGCCCATCACCACTCTTACGCCGCGGGGCACGCACTTTTCATCGTTCATGGCTTCAACGATTTACCTGCCGACAGTGCGTCGCCATGGTCGACCGGTGCCGATCCAGGGTGACTCAAACCTTGACTTTCGTCTTATCTTCGCCTATTATTTACAGATCTGCTGCTGTTTCCGGTATTCAGAATCACATCGGAGAGCCTTACCGTGTTGACCACCAGCTTACTAAAGCTGAACCAGGTGACGACCTTCCGCTGCACAGGCAGACTTGTGCGTGGTTTCGAAACCAGAATCCTTTGCGCTGCCATTCACCAACAGGAGCGAGAGCTCAACTTGGATTTAAGTGAAGTAACGGCAATTGACGCCGGCGGAATAGGCGCCTTGCTTTCGTTGCAGGCCGCGGGCCTCTATCTGCGGCTGATCAACCCCAGCCCTACGGTCCGAGAGGTCTTGAGGCTTACTAAACTGGATTCAATCTTTGAAATCGTCGCCCTCGATGCCGCAAGCCCGTCGACCGCCTGCGAGGTACCCAGTTTTGCCATGGTCACGCAGACTTAATCCCTGGCGGTGTACTCGATCTCGTCAGGCAATCTCCGCCTCAAGCCTTTCCGCTTCAATTGCCATGTCGTCGGGGATGGCGACATGTGTGCGAGCCACCAGAACATAAATGGACGGTACGACGAAGAGCGTGAATGCCGTCCCGATCATCATGCCGCTCACGAGCATGATGCCGATGCTGTTACGAGCTCCCGCACCAGGTCCCGTAGCTAGCACCAAGGGAAGGTGACCGAACACCGTCGCGGCCGTGGTCATCAGAATGGGACGAAGGCGCGTGCCTGCCGCTTCGACCACGGCGCTCAACTTGTCTCGACCGGCCTCCTGTAAGTGGTTAGAAAACTCCACGATCAGAATACCGTTCTTTGCGATTAAGCCGACCAGTGTAATTAATCCCACCTGGCTGTAGATATTAAGCGTGGTGAAGCCCAAAAACGAAAACATCAAGGCTCCTGAGATGGCCAACGGTACCGAGCCGGCAAGAATAATGAAGGGGTCACGGAAGCTCTCAAACTGCGCCGCCAAGACCAAGTAGATGAGAACCGCCGATAGCAAGAAGGTGCCCAAAAATTTGCTGCCTTCGACTCGAAGCTGGCGCGACTCCCCGGCGAAATCGATAGTAAAGCCCTGAGGCAGCACGATCTTTGCCTGGTCTTCAAGAAAACGCAGGGCCTGATCAAGGGGAACCGGAGGTGGAATCACCCCTTGAATGCGCACGGCGTTCAACTGCTGAAATTTGTTCAAGGAACGCGGCTGGGTTGTGGTCTTTAGGGTGGCGAAAGTGGACAGCGGCACCAACTCGTCGTTCGAACCCTTGACGTAGATCTGAGCCAGCTGGTCAGGCGTCAATCGCTCCACCCGTTTTACCTGTGGAATGACTTTGTAACTCCGCCCTTGGATGGAGAACCGATTCACATAATTTCCTCCAAACAGCGTTGAGAGGTCCTGGCCGACCTGGCTGAGATCCACGCCTTGAGAGCGTAGCTTGTCCCGATCGAAAACCACTTCGGTCTGCGGCTGATCAAACTTTATGTCCGTATCAGCGAAGATAAACATCCCGCTGGCCATGGCCTTCTGCACGATTTGGTTGGCCAATTCACTGACCTGCTCTGGCTCGGCAGAGGAAGCGATGACAAAGTCAACGGGAAAATTCCCACCCCCAGGGAGCGCTGGCGGAGTAAGGGGAATGACTCGAACTCCTGGGATTTTCGACAAAGGTGCAGTTGATTCAACTAGGAGTTGCTGGGCAGTCTTTTTCCGCTGGCTCCAGGGCTTGGTCACCATGCCACCGAAGCCGCCGCCTGGTTGCGTGATCTGAAAAACGCTGTCGCTTTCAGGGAAGGAGTGATAGACGTCGTAAACCTGTTTGGTGAACAGGTTAGTTTGATCGAGCGTCGAGTTGGCGGAGGACTGGATCACCCCAAACACCACTCCCTGATCTTCTTGTGGGGCCAGCTCGCGCTGAGAAAAAAGATAGAAGGGCACCATTAAGAGGGCAACAATCACCCACAAAGTCAGCACCACCGGTCGGTAGCGCAATGTTCCAGTCAGTGCATGCGTATACCAACGGCGCACACGCTCAAATCTGCGATTGATGACACCAGCAAATCCGCGCTCCGTATCCCCCCCACGCAGCAGCTTCGATCCCATCATGGGTGAGAGCGTCAGCGCCACGATGCCGGACACAATGACCGCGCCCGCCAAAGTAAAGGCGAACTCGCGGAATAAGGCGCCGGTCAATCCACCCTGAATAGCTACGGGCGTGTATACCGCCGCCAAAGTAATCGTCATGGCGATAATTGGGCCCACCAGCTCGCGGGCGGCGTCGAGGGCCGCGTGAAATGAGCTTTTGCCCAAGTGTAGATGGCGCTCCACATTTTCCACCATCACGATCGCATCATCGACCACCAGTCCGACCGAGAGCACAATGGCGAGCAGAGTGAGCAGGTTGATGGTAAAACCCGCTGCCAGCATCAAGAAGACGGCGCCGATTAGCGATATGGGAATCGCCACGATGGGAATCAGCACCGACCGGAAGGAGCCGAGGAAGAGGAAAATGACGCAAACCACAATCAACAGCGTCTCGGTTAAGGTATGCAGCACTTCGCGAATCGCGTCCTGAATATAGGCGGTTGAGTCATAGGGCACCCCGAGCTTCATGCCAGCCGGGAGCTGCGCCCGGATTCCGGGGAGTGCGTCGCGTACGTGCTGAATCACATCGAGAGAGTTCGCCGTAGGCAGTACCCAGATGCCCATGAAGGTGGCCGTCTCGCCGTTAAAGCGCACGTCGGAATCGTAGTTCTCTGCCCCCAGGGTAACGTCGGCGATCTCCCCCAGGCGAACCACAACTCCGTTCTGCTGTTTCACGATCATTTGCCGGAAGTCCTCGGCGGTGCGCAGATCGGTATTGGCCACCAGGTTCACCGATACCATGGTGCCTTTGGTGCTGCCCAAAGCCGAAAGATAGTTATTCTTCGCCAAGGCATCGCGCACATCTGAAGGCGCGACGTTGCGTGCCGCCATCTGATCAGCCTTAAGCCAAATTCGCATCGCGAAGGTGCGGTTTCCCAAGATGTCAGCGCGTTGCACGCCGCTGATAGCGCTCAGTTTCGGCTGCACGACACGCGTCAGATAATCGGTAATCTGATTCTGATCGAGATCGTTTGAGGAAAAACCCAAATACATGGCTGCGAACTGATTGTCGGCGGTTTGCAGGTCAATCACCGGAGCTTCGGCCTCGGGCGGCAGATCATTACGCACTTGCGCGACTTTGGCCTGAATTTGCGTCAGCGCGGCGTTGGTATCGTAGTTGAGCTTCAAGTGCACGCTGATGGTGCTGAGTCCCTGGGCACTGGTCGACTCCATATAGTCGATGCCATCGGCGCTGGCAATGACCCGCTCTAGCGGAGTGGTGATAAAGCCGCGAACCAGGTCAGCATTCGCGCCGACATATACGGTTGAAACCTGCACCACCGCGATGTCGCTGCGCGGATACTGGCGGACACTCAGCGAGCGAATGGCTTGCAGACCTGCAATCAGAATGACCAAATTGACGCAGATAGCAAGCACCGGCCGCTTGACGAATAGATCTGTCAACTTCATTAGCTGTCCTCAGGCTTCGGCTTAGGGTTATTGGAGGGCTGTACGGTGTTGTTGACTTGAACTGCAGCACCGTTGCGTAGCTTGAAGACCCCCGAACTTACCACCTCGTCGCCCGGCTTCAGACCTGACACAATCGCCACCTGATCGCCCCGCGACCCCTCGACCTTTACAAACTGCTGGCGCACGCCACGATAGCTTTTCCCTGTCTTGGGGTCCGCAAGGTCAGATAGCACATAGACCGAGTCGCCGTAGGGAGCATAGTTAATTGCCGACGCCGGTAAGGCAATCACCTCCCGGCTACCCCCAACTCCCACATCAACTTGAACAAACATGCCCGGCCGCAGCCTGCCTGCGGGGTTCGCCAGTGTAGCCTGGACTTGCATGTTTCTTGTCGCCTGATTGACAACCGCGTCGACGGCAGTTACGCGGCCCGCGAATTGAACACCCGGGAGATTGTCGCTTGTGACGCGCAGCATCCGACCCAGTTGTACTTGAGCTGCCTGCTGTTGCGGCACCCCAAAGTTTACATAGATGGGATTGACGGATTGAAGAGAAACAATGCCCTGCCCCGCCGCTAAATACTGTCCTAGATTGACTTGACGGATACCAAGGATTCCAGAGAATGGCGCCCGTATGGTTTTTCTCTCAATGGTCGCCTTCATCTCTCCAACCCTGGCTTCTGTCGACTTCTGCTGGGCCAAGGCGTTGTCGTATTCGGTTCTGGCAACCACCCCTTCGTTCACCAGCTGCTGCTGCCGGTTGTAGTTGATGTGGGCCAAGTCCCGGTCGGCTTCAGCCGCCGCCAATTGAGCTCGCTCCTGCCGCGTATCCAGCTCGACCAGCACTTCCCCAGCACGAACCGGCTTTCCCGATTCGAAATTAATCTTGTCAACCGTTCCCGGCAGATCGGCGCTGACGGTGACTCCCTGGATCGCCTCAGCCGTCCCGATCAAGTTAATGGTCGAAGGCCAATTCTCGCGTTTGGCGATAATCGTGGTCACGGCGGTTGGCGGAGGCGCAAAGCTGGCACCCTGGGCCACTGCCGCCTGAATTTGCCGGAATTTGAAGAAACCCAGACCGGCCAGCAAGGCCACGATCGCCGCTAACATGAACAGCATCCGCTTTAGCATCGAATTCCTCTCACTTTGAGACCACTTGCCCTGTATCCTTCATTCGTTAGACGAATGACAGGCCAGAAATCGACCACATAACGCAGGTTTTTCCATCTGGCAACGGCTATTCTGAGGCGGTCTCAACTGCCCTTCGAGACGTCAGAGTAGATATATTATTGATGTTAGGCGACTTGAGCTGGCTGCAAATATTCGCCGCTTTGAGCGCCGGTTCCGCCCGTCTCCGACACCGTCCGCAGCGCCCGCCTTTTGGCGAAAACCACATCCCGAAATGAGCATCCGAGCAAAAGGCTGCATTCGTGCTCCCGCATCCTCTCGAGGACCGTAATAATAAAGACGAAACGGTCAAACGGTGGCAATTCCAGGACCGCCTTCAAAGCCGGATCAATCCCGACTTCAGCCGTCGCTTGTTCTCCGAAGCCGGCACTGCTTGGTGCCATCGATTGCGCTGCGCTTTCCGGTGTTGGCTTAAGGAGACGAATCGCGTTGCGCACGACCGTGCGCCGGGCCCAGGACTGAGCCCACTCCGTGAAAACTGGGCCACCACCCGCGGCGTCATCTAAACTCGCCCTGAAGCACTGCTCGGCGCTCTCCGGAGTACCCGTTAATAGTAGCCCTAACAGGTACAACCCAGTCATGTCTTCGATGAAGATTCGACAGAAGTCTCGGGAGGTGGCATAAGCCATTTTCTTCTCGAGGGTTGCATTCGTTTGAACCACTGTGACCTCCTCGCCTTTCGTTTACTGCGGGTCCTCGGTTACAACCTCAAGCAGCAATGACGCCGAAGCTGTTTCAGCACGTGCTTATTCAGAATGCCCTCGCAAGCGAATTGTGCTCCCTCACGCATAAGCGCGGACAAGGCGTTCTCGCCTTCCAAGCTAATGACGGTTACGTTCTTTAGATCAATGACGACTTTACGCCCCTCTAAACCGTCAGCCGCAGTGTGCCAGCACCTCTCCAACTCGGAAATCCAGGGCCCCACCAGCTTGCCTTCTAGAACCAGTCGGCGCTGGATAGGGGAATCGATTGTCGAGATTTTTAGCATGAGCGTCGGTGCTAGCTGCTCGTAGCAATGGAGATGCCAAAGACCATTGGCAACCGAATCTCTGGCAAATGCCCATATTATTGAGATTTTTCGGGCTTACCAGATAGACGCCTCTGTCGAAACTGTCAAATCGACAGGCAAACGGAATCGCAACAAAGAATTGCCAAAGCCGAGCTAAAACGGAGAGATCACTTTGTCGCTTTCTTAAGCGATCGCCGGAGCGCGAGAGGCGCGAAACGGACCGAAAGGAATGCGTGCCGCCGCAAGCCAAACTCCACCGGGTAGCTGGATTTTTGCCACGCTCGAGCTATGACTAAGAAGATGGATCAGTTTGACGGTTCATTTCGAGGAATGAGTGTCGAAGCTTTCGACATATGTCGAAGCTCATGACACTTTTCGAGAGTCGATTCCAAGCTTCTTCATGCGGGAAATCAAGGTCGTGCGCTTCAGGTGCATGCGGGCGGCGGCACCGTCTTTTCCCCCCACCCTACCGTTGGTTTGTTTAAGGATGCGCAGGATCTCATCCCGCTCACTAGCCGGTCGATCAACGGGCACGACCACGGATTTTCCCTCATTGCCCAATTCCCCGGTTGGGACTTCGAGGCTAGAGCCGTGAGTCAAAATCACCGAACGCTCGATGAAGTTCTCAAGCTCTCGAATGTTCCCCGGCCAGTACCAACTGGAGAGCTTTTTCATGGCGGCGCCGGGAATCGATTCAATGCGCTTCTCCATGCGGCGCCCGTACCTCTGGGCGAAGTAACGCACCAAAAGCGGTATGTCTTCGGGCCGCTCACGAAGCGGCGGAATGCGAATGGGGAATACATTTAACCGGTAATAGAGATCGCTGCGAAACTCGCGATTCGCAATCATACTTTCCAGATCGCGATTGGTGGCGGCGACCAGCCGGACATCGACCGTCTTGGTGTGACTACTACCCAACCGTTCAAATTCCCGTTCTTGCAGAGCTCGCAGCAACTTAGGCTGGACTTCAAGGGGAATGTCTCCCACCTCATCCAGAAAAAGGGTTCCGCGATCGGCCAATTCAAGGCGGCCGATTTTCTGCGATATAGCGCCGGTAAATGCGCCCCGCTCGTGACCAAACAGCTCGCTCTCGACCAGGCCAGTTGGGATGGCGGCACAATTCAGTTTCACGAATGTGCGATCGCGCCGCCGGCTGCGCTCATGAATGGCGCGGGCGATCAACTCCTTCCCGGTGCCGGTCTCTCCCAGCAACAATACCGTCGAATCACTGGGAGCCACAGTTTCAACTAGCGTCAGAACGTGGCGCAGACCCGAACTTTGTCCCACGATCCCTTCAAAATCCATCTCACCGCGAATCTCATCTTCAAGATATAACTTCTCTTGCGCCAGCTTATCCTTCAGCTCTCGAATTTCGCTGTAGGCGAAGGCGTTCTCGACGGCAATGGCAACCTGCCGGGCAATTTGCGAAAGAAAGGACACCTCTTCTTCATCGAACGCGTACTCCTCGCGGCGGCCGACCGCGAGAACTCCCAGTAAACGATTACGGCTGACCAGAGCGACATCACAGAAAGAATTCAGACCCTCGCCCTTGGCCTTGCGGTACATGTGGGGCGGAACCGCGGCTGGATCAATTCGGTTCACCACCATGGGCTTACCGGTCAAGAAGGTCTGGCCGGGTAGCGAACCCTCGACAGGTATAGACACCTGCTCGGTGAAAAATCCCTTGCTTTCAGGGAAATCGAGCGCGTGGACCCGCAGGGTCTTGCCCTCCCCCTCAGGCAACATAATGGCTGCGGCGTCGGCCCTCATCGTCTGACGCACACTGGAGGAAATTGCCCGTAGGAGTTCGGGAAAGGCCAAATTGGAAACAACTTGATTGGTAAGATCCAGAATTAGTTTCAGCCGCTCCCGGGCTCTCCGCGAGGAGTAAAAATGAACGGAGGCATCGATCGCCATTGCCAGTTGATCGGCAACCAGCTGCAGAAAGCTGAACTCAGACGGCGGATAGGCATCGACTCTGGAGCTAGCAAAAGTCACAATGCCCACGCGACGCTCCCCTCTGACCAGAGGAAGCGTGCAGCTGCTTGCCATGCCCAGTCTAGGCAGATCCTGCGCCTGCCGTGAGAAGCGGGTCTCTTGACACCAGTCGGC
The DNA here is from genome assembly GCA_019247235.1 of Acidobacteriota bacterium. GTDB lineage: Bacteria > Acidobacteriota > Terriglobia > Terriglobales > Acidobacteriaceae > Gp1-AA145. The sequence goes on along the minus strand of JAFAPG010000324.1, from coordinate 434 downwards.
TGTCACCACTGCCTCGCCGTGCTCGTGAACCCAAGCCGTGGGAGTATCAGCGAACTGCGAGAAGCCGGAGATTGAACGGATGTCAATTTTGCCATTCGCTTCCGTAACCTGCCACAAGGCCGTGCCCACATCGCTGTCAAAGGCAATGACCTGGAGATAGTCAAATTTAACGAGGCTGTGGAGCTCGCTGGTTAGACAGGCAGCGGTTGAGTTACAGTCGCGACAGCCAGCGATATTTTTGCCGGCGCGCAACAAAGCCTCATATCGGGCTGCTTGCGATTGTGCGGGCTGTGCAATAGCGTTCATACTCAATGGTTTGTTGCCGGGTGCGTGCCTGGCGGCTGCTCGCCCACTTGAGTGATGTGATGAGAAGATGCGCCAGAAAGATGCGCTCAACTGTCAGCGGTCCTCGACAGCCGTCGAAGATCTGCTAG
>JAFAPG010000317.1 GCA_019247235.1 Acidobacteriota bacterium | reverse complement strand
ATGTTGCAGCTGCGCGATGAATCTCTTTTGGCGGTTGCCGACCAGGGCAGTACACCTCGAGGTACAATCACGGTCGGCGCCAACGAGGCCACCTGTCTTTACGTTCTGCCCGATGTCTTTGCCAAATACTGCAGCCTCTATCCCGGCGTGCAGATCAGCATCTACCGCAATTTCAGCTATAAAATCGTCGAAAAACTGGAGAACGGCGCCATTGACGTGGGCATTGTCACCTTGCCGGTCAAGAGTTCTACGCTCAAAGCTCAGCCCATCTTTCGTGACCAGCTGATGTTAATGGTCAGTCCTCAAAATCCGCTGGCCAAGTTGGAAGTGGTTCCCATTAGCGAAATCGCCCGGCAACCGCTTTTGCTGCCCAAAACTGGATTCAGCCGGCGAATCATGGACAAGTTGTTTCGCCCCTTTGCGGCCCACCTCCAGGTGCGCATGGAATTGCCCAGCGTGGGCATGATTAAGAGCTTCGTAGCGGCGGGTCTGGGAGTTTCGCTCATCAGCGCCAGCTTTGCCCGCGACCAGGTGCTTGCGGGACGGGTGAAACTCATCCCCATTAAGGGCGAAGAGCTGTGGCGCGAACTTGGAGTTGCTTATCGTCGTGACCGAACCCTGACGCGAGCTACGACGACATTCATCAGCACCGTCCGACAGCTCTCGCCGGTTTCTAAGTAGCCGAGGCAATCAGTTTTTCCTATCCATTCCATCGTAATTTCCCATGTCCCGGTGACAGAAAAGTTGTTAATTTAGAGGAAAGGCCCGAGGTTCTGATTCCCACGGACCGGCAGCTGAGTCCAATGCGGAGGATCTTCCAATGACCGAGTTAGAAAACAAGTTAAACCATATTTTGGAGGAGCATCAGCATGAAAGCGGCTTGCACATGATTGGCGGCCGCCGACGGCTGATTGACCGCTTGGTCAAGTTCTTTGAAGAAGACTTGCACGGCAAAGACGAGATTCGATCCTCGCCAGCGTCGCGCGATAATTGATAGCTGTCGTTTCCTCCTGAAGAGCCCGCCGGTAGTGACTGGCGGGCTTTTTCTATGGCTATTCACCAGAGGTGGCGGTCACCTGCGTGGGCCGAAGACGGAGCTCAGCTCCTTGCTGCACCATGTCCTCGACCTCACAGCCGCCGGATCACCCAAAATCCCGACCGCCATCGGGACTTCCTGCTGACCTCTCTATCGGCCTGAAAAGAATCGATTTTTCGCGGATTTTCCCTTGACAGCGCCGACGAATGTCGTAGACTGATGAATAATTATTCATTATTGTGAATATTAATCCATGAGCAAGTTATCCCGCCATCAAGCCATTCGCGAGTTGCTCGAAGTGGGTCCCATACCCAGTCAGGAGGAGCTGCAGCGCCGGTTGCACAGGCGCGGTCTCGAGGCTGGGCAGGCGACACTTTCGCGTGACATTCGCGAACTCGGCTTGATTAAAAGCGCCGAGGGCTACTTACTCCCGCTGCGGGAAAACGGCGGAAATGGCGGAGAAAATGCTTTGCCGTCGGTCTCGCGCATGGTGCGGGAGTTTGTCACCAGTGTGCGTTCTGCGGAGAATTTATTGGTGACCAAGACCAGTGTGGGCAGTGCCCAACCGGTGGCGGCCGCCTTGGATGGAGAAAACTGGCCAGAAGCAATTGGCACCATTGCCGGCGACGATACCATCCTGATCGTGTGTGCGGACAAGCGCGCGGCTGGGCGGCTCAGGGAGCGCATTGAAGGGATGCTCAGCTGATGTCGGCACGGCTCAAAGTGGCGGTGCTCGGGGCGACTGGCTATTCCGGCCTGGAGCTCACCCGTCTGTTGTTGCGACATCCACGGCTCGAAAGGCCACTGTTGCTCAAGCGCCCGGGCGATGCGACAAACGCGCAGGTGAACTTAGCCGACCTTTTTCCTGTGCTCTCGGGGAACGGCAGCTATCCGCTCGAGCCGTTCTCCTGGGCCTTGCTGGAGCGGCGAGGGGTCGATCTGCTGTTTCTAGCCACCCCGCACGAGGTGTCCCGGGCACTGGTCCCCGAGGCCATCGACCGAGGATTGCGAATCATCGATCTAAGTGGCGCCTGGCGATTGCAGCGAGCCGAGCACCGCGGCATTTATGGTTTTAAGGACCAAGATGAGAAGCGGGCCTCCGAGCTCACGGACATGGCGGTCTATGGATTGCCGGAGTTGAACCGCGATAAGATTCCGCAGGCTAGATTGCTAGCGAATCCTGGTTGTTACGCGACCACCATCATTCTGGCGCTTGCGCCCATCCTCCGCAGCGCTCAAGCGGAGCTTAGTTGGGGAATTATCGCCGACGCAAAATCCGGGGTTTCGGGGGCGGGGAAGGAGCCTACGCCGCGCACCCATTTCGTTTCCGTGGCGGACAATGTCTCGGCCTATGGGGTTTTCACCCACCGCCATGTGGGAGAGATCGCCGAGCAACTGGGGTTGACAAAAGACCAGATCACCTTCACGCCGCATCTGCTGCCCATTCCCCGCGGAATTCTCTCAACCGTTTATGTGCTTTTGAAGCAGCCAACCGAAGCGGCACGACTCGAGGCTTGCTATCGCGACTTTTACCAGGGCAAACCATTCGTGCGAGTCTTTGGCACTCCCATGCTTCCCGAGATCCAATTTTCCCTCAACACGAATTATTGCGATCTGGGTTTGTGCCTAGCACCCGATGGCCAGCGTCTGGTGATTGTTTCTTGTGAAGACAACTTGTTGAAAGGCGCAGCCGGCCAGGCGGTTCAGAACCTTAATTTGATGTACGGGTGGCAGGAACAAGAGGGGCTACTTTGAAAATCGTAATCAAAATCGGTGGGATGGCGCTTGAGGATGAAGCCACGTTGCATAAATGTGCGCGGGCGGCTGTCGAGATGACCAAAGACGGACATCGCGTCGCGGTCGTACACGGTGGAGGCTCGGCTCTGACCCGCACGCTGAAGCTGCTCGGACAGCAGAGCGACTTCATTAACGGCTTGCGCATTACTGACGCCGAGACTCGGGATGTTGCCTTG
>JAFAPG010000302.1 GCA_019247235.1 Acidobacteriota bacterium | reverse complement strand
GCTCGTCCAGCTCGATGCGCACCTTGCGCCGTTGCTGGCCGCGGCTGCACCACGCTTGCTGGCGACTCACGGGGTAGGTCCAAATACAGCCCGAGCGCTGCTTATGGCAGCCGGCGACAACCCTGACCGACTAGCTACCGAGGCCTCTTTCGCGGCGCGCTGCGGCGTTAGTCCAGTCGATGCCTCCTCAGGACGTCAACACCGTCACCGTCTCAATCGTGGCGGCAATCGCGATGCCAACCGCACCTTGTTTGTGGGTCATTGTGCTGGTCCGCATGGCCACCGATCCTCGCACTCTTGAATACGTCACCCGCCGGACCGGCCAGGGTCTGAGTAAGAAGGAGATCATCCGGTGCCTCAAGCGCCACGTCGCTCGTGAGATATACCGACTGCTGCGCCTCGACGCACTCCCCGTCGCCGTGCCGGACCCGGCTTGACGGACTATAGGAGCGTCAAGCCGCTAACCATCCTCAACGCCATGGCTCGTGACGGCCGCCGTTGGCACTCAGCCGAAACGACCGCTTGACATCAAACACCGCAGCTCAACTCGCTCATCAGCGGATCACCGCGCCTGCTGACACCTCGCGTATTGCTACTGTATGAAGACCTCGAGCCAGTCGTCGCAGAAATCAACATACCCGAACTGCTGGAACTCTTCTTCATTGAGCTGAGTTATGTTCTCAGTGAACACGTACGACGTGCCCTGGTAATTTAGACTTATGAAGTAGTTAGTTCCCATGCTAAGACAAGTCGTCAAGTGGAAATCGGCTTCCTGTCCAGGTGGTAAAGCTTGCAGGGATTTAGAGAATGGTCCTGAATTCTGAATTTGGTCACCCACGAGCGTGTTGACAAAGTAGCTAACCGTCAGATCATCAAGATCGTTGTCAGAATTGTTCGTTATAAATACTTGATAGTCGGTATCCTCTAACCCGCCAATCCACTTGAGGACCCTTTCCAAGGTATCCGGCGAAATTTCCGCCGGGTCCTTTTCCACGCGTCGCGTGTCAATACCCGCTAAGCTGGGATGAATTGCTCTAGGCAAGAAGTGCCAACCATTTGCCTTCGGCGCGAAAGGCACCAGTGAAGTAGGCGAGGTCTGACTAGAGATGGAACGCCACTCTGCGAGGACCTGTTCGCGGTCAGCGTCTGGTAGCGCTTGGGCAGCTAGCCACCTTTCGAAGCCGTAGCATGCGCAGTCAGAGGCCTTATAGATTGGCGACCGTCGCACTCGAATCTGTGGGCGAGGCATACCTAAATTCTCCCCGATCCATTAGAGCGTTGCCCCCGCATCCAGATTACCAGCTCGCAAACCTTCCTGTCGTTACGCAGACGGTCTCACCTGTACGACCCTATATGCGGAACCGCTGAGCATTTGCGGGCTGTCATACGCGGTCGGACAAGGCACACCGTCCCGGTCCAGCCCCGGTACCTCGTCGACCGTGAGCGCTCGCGCTCGGCGTCGAGTTACCACTGCACACTCGGTTCGCGATCTCAACCACACCGGGCGGCAGGCTAACTTCGACCAGTTGGCGCACGGTGATGTTGTTGGCAACCGGGCCGGCGAACTGGTCCGGCTCGGTGTCGACGGTTTTATCCCGTCGGGCTTGCTGGCTACACGGGCGGCCAAGCAAGCCACAACGACCATCCCGATCATCGGGATCTACAACGATCCTGTGGCAACGGGGTTGGGGGATAGTCTCGACACCGGGTGGTAACGTCAGCGGCCTCGGCATCGTCTAGCCAGCAGTACTCCAGGCTCACCTGAGGGCCTAGCTCGACGGCAAGTCGAACAGATAGGTTCCTGATGGGCGGATCCGGCACACAGGCCATGACATCCTGACGCACAGTACCTGCGCTCTCGAAAGCTTCCGTAGCCAACATTCGCGTGCAATCCGCGACCGAGCCGGCGGGGCATGCCAGTGAGTGGGCCGGTCCCGGCAACAAATGGAAGGCGATGTTCTGCACGAATGTGTATTTGCTGCATCTTCGGTGGATACCGTACGCTGGCCCGTTTTCCAGGTGGCGCCTTCACCCGACGATGCCCACGGGTTCATGTTCGAAGTCATATCCGGGTTTGTGCTCGTCGGTGAGACGGCAGTTGGCG
>JAFAPG010000296.1 GCA_019247235.1 Acidobacteriota bacterium | reverse complement strand
CGTCCATGCGACTCTGACTTAACATGTGGTCTCGCGTCAGGAGCTCCCGCGTTCCACTGCGTTCCACCTGGCCGCGCACGGCGTCCGGATGAGAACTCTTGCCAACCGGAAATTGTACTGCCCACGCATCGGCCGGCATCTGGTTAGTCCTCGATCGTCGAGCTATTGAGGTACTTCGAGCAGGCTTGAGGGCTACTCCCGGCCAGCTCGAGGCCGGAGCAGCTAGCTTCTCCGGCGCAATGACATAGACGCGGAACCGGGGGGTTCGTAAGCAAGAATTGGCCCCAACTTTAAAGTCTTCTAGGAGCTCAGGCGGCTGCGCTTAAGGGCACGGGCAAGGGTTTCATCGAGCGCCGCTTTGGTCTTGGCATATTCCTCGGGCGAGATCTGACCCCGTTGGTGTTCGAGCTCCAGCTCGAAGAGCTCCTCCTTGAGGGCATTGAGCAGCCGCCCGCCGGGGGCGGAACTACTCTCTCCGTTTTGTCGCCGGGCGAGCTTGGGCCGGTTCACGATGTAAACTGCTCCGACAGCAAGCGCGAGACCCAGGCCAGCAAGAAGATAGACGCGATAGCGGTCGAGCGGATCGGGAGCATCCGTGGGGGTTCCCAGTCCGCCACCCGGACGCGTGTCGCTCGGACCTGTGACAGTTCGGTTTCCCGCGTCTTCCTCTTGGCTGCGCAACATGCCTCTGCCCGAAATCTCAAACCCGAGCCTCTGACCGGGCTGCGGGTTGCTGGCGATCTTAGCGATTGCGTCTGGCTGATTTGGGGGCTGCCGATCTTCATAGACCCCGTTTTGGGTAGGAGCAAAACTCATCGTGCGAGGCAGGATGGCAACAAAGTGTTCGAGCGGGTAGACCAATCCCGGATCAATGCTGGCCTTGCCGTTATAGCCCAGATGGTAACTAACCTGGAATTGGGTTTCTCCGGGACGAAGAGGAAAGACGAAGCCGTAACGCCCCGCCTGCGCAAGCGCCTTTGGTGCGACTTTAACCGCCTGACCGCCCGCAGTTTGTGCCTGCGCCTCATCGATGGTCGCCCCCTGGGGAACCGAGAACTGGAAATTAGCCTCATTCATCTGCGTTCTCGGAGGATTCGAGTGGTTGTCGACGGCAAAGATTCGCGTAATCCCCAAGCTGCCATCATCGGCCTGGATGTACATGAGGTCAGCCACGGCATTGACGCCCTCGACTTTCGGGCTCACGTCATACACTTCAATCGCTAGCGAGCCGGTGCCTGGAGGAGCAGGCTGATGATAGGTAACGCTCTGATGAATCGCTCGCACCAGATACGGGGCGTTGCCCTGGTCTAGGGTGAAGCGAAATTGGCCTTGGCTATCGGTTTCGGTTCGTCCCACCTCTTCCATGCCCGCCCCGAGCTTAATCAGGATGACCTGATCGCCAGCTGCGGCTTTGCCAGTCGTGCCATTAGTGATACGACCGGTCAAGGTGCCGGCCCAAAGCGAGGCAGTGACAAGCAGAGAAAGACCCGCGCCAAGGAGAGTACGAAGCTTCGGCCCAGCTTCTCGCTTCAAATTTCTGCCTCTTTTCCGGCTACCGACAAGCCTGAGGCCGCTTGGTCCAGATCGGCGATTTCTTTTAGCAGAGCAGCCGCTTCTTCTTCGAGAGATGCCTTCATGGTCAGGTAATCGCTTTCCGGGAGCTTGCCGGCGGTGAATTCGAAGTTCAAATCGCGCAAATTTTCTAAGACTGCTTCCTTGCGCTCACGGAGAAAGGCGGAGCGGGTCTTTTTCGGTGCTGGGCTAAGCGAGGCGGGGAGATGAAAGACATAGTAGAATGCCAGCCCGCTTAGGACCAAAGCAGCGAGCAAGATCACAGGCCTGTCTCCTTGCGCACCTGCTCGCGGAAGTATTCGAGTTCAGGAGAGGGCGGGGGCGGATCGGCCACCACCGAGCCACCTGAACTCCTAACTCGCCAGCGGCGCGCCACCAAGACCATCGTCCCAATTCCCACGAGCAGCGCCGCGTAGGGCATCACCCAGGCGAGACGGTTAAAGCCGGTACTTGAGGGAGCGGCAACCACCGTAGCTCCGTATTGGTCAATGAACCACTGGGTGACGCCAGCGTCGTTGTTTGTAGCCACCGCGGCCATGAGTTCGCTACGCATACGGGTGGAATATTCGCAGCCCACGTGATTGCATTCGAGCAGAATCTGATTGCACCCACAGACGCACATCAGCTGGTGTCCCAGTCGTTCGACCCGCACCGGATCATCTCCCGCCCCGAACAGAACCGTCGCGGCTAAGGGTAAGGCGACGAGCGCGAGCAGGCGCCTGGCCCCAACCGGCGAGAAAACTTTCAATGGGCAACTCCCACCGGAGCCGGACGGGCGGTAACCTCGGCTGCAACACGCGCCGGGAGGGGCACGCGTAACGGCGCGCTGTTTGGAACCAGCGCCAAGATGGTCCCTGCAATCATGGTCAGGACGCCAATCCATATCCAGGAGACCAGAGGGTTCAGGTGAGCCTTGATGATGGGATGCCCGGTATCTTGATTCTGGCCTTCATAGACAAGGTAAAGATCTTCCTTAAGTGTCGAGCGGACCGTAGGCACGTGTTGTTGCTGCTGGGCGGCGGGATAAAAGCGACTCTCTGGATACAAGGTGTCAATTTGCCGACCACCCCGCCAGAGGTCAATGATGGCAATATCAGAGCTGTAGTTCGGATTCTCTTCCTGCGTGTACGACCGGCACACCAAAGTGTAGGATCCGATTGCCAGCTGATCGCCAAATCCCATTTCCTTCTCTTCGTCCTGATTGAATGCCGACCCGGCAAAGCCGATCATTATCAGCATCACACCAAGATGAACAATGTAGCCCCCATAGCGGCGGGTGTTACGGCGGGCTAGTTGCAGCATGCCCCGAGCTAAGCTTGAGCCAGTCTTTCGGGCAATGACGCGTCCGCCCCGCAGGAATTCCGAGATGACGGTCAATCCCACCAGCACCGAAAGCACAATGGTCATCAGCGAGTAGAAATACGACGTGGAGTTCCAAGGGCGCATGCCAAACGGCGAGCCCCAGGAGACGGGAGTGAGGAGCAGGAAGACTCCCGTGGTCAAAGCACCTAGCATGGGCCAAGCGAAGTTTCGTTTTAGGCTTCCTAGAGAAGTCTTGCGCCAGGCGAGTAACGGCCCGACGGCGGTCAATAGTAGCAAGCAGAGAGCAATGGGAATATTGACTTTGTTAAAAAAAGGCGGCCCCACCGTTACTTTGTGGCCCTCCACCCAGTCGGACAGGACGGGAAAGAGGGTTCCCCATAGCACGGTGAAACAGGCTACGAGGAAGACTAGATTGTTGAAGAGGAAGCTCGATTCACGCGAAACTAGCGATTCAAGTCGATGCTCGCTGCGTAGATGACCATGATTCTTGAGGTAAAAATAAATACAGGCGAGAAGCGTCACCCCTAAAAAAATGACAAACCAATCGCCAATCGATGATTGAGCAAATGCATGCACGGAATTTACCACTCCGCTGCGGGTAAGAAAGGTCCCGAGAATTGACAGCAGGAAGGTGGAGAAAATCAACCACACGTTCCAAGTTTTCAGCATGCCCCGCTTTTCCTGCATCATCACCGAGTGCAGAAAGGCGGTTCCCGTAAGCCAAGGCATTAACGATGCGTTTTCGACCGGATCCCAGCCCCAATATCCTCCCCATCCAAGAACGTAGTAAGCCCAGTGGGCACCAAGAAAGATGCCGCAGGTAAGAAAGCCCCAGGTCACCATGGTCCAGCGCCGGGTAATATGAATCCACCGGTCGCCAGGGTACTTCATGGCGAGCGCCCCCAGGGCAAAAGCAAAAGGAACGGTAAAGCCGATATATCCGAGATAAAGCATAGGAGGATGGATCACCATCTCTGGATATTGCAGCAGGGGGTTCAGTCCGCTGCCGTCGGCCGACAGTGGACCTGGCTGGAGGGCAAAGGGACGAGCGGCAAAGTTCAGCAGCAGCAGGAAAAAGGTTTGCACCGCGGCGATGACGACCGAGGCGTGGGCGAACAAGGCTTCATCGGTGCGGTGTCGTAAGCGGAGGACCAGTCCATAGCCGGACAAAAGCAGCGCCCAGAACAATAGGGACCCTTCTTGCCCGGACCATAGAGTGGCGAACTTATATGCCGCCGGTAGATCCCGATTGCTGTGATGGAAGATGTAGGCAATTGAAAAATTGTTCTCAAAAGCCGAGAGCACGAGGATGGCGGCGGCCAGCAAAACGGCTCCGAAGCTCGCGATTCCGGCTCGCCGTGCCGTCTCCCTCAAGGCTTGGAGGCGAGATTCGTCTCTGGTGAGGGCGATGAGGCCGGCCAGGAAGGAATAGGCACTCAGAGCAAGCCCCAGGACAAGAGCAAAACTGCCTAATTCCGGCATAGGAAATCCTATTTTTTCAGAGTCGGGGGCTTGAGGCAACTCGCAAGTCGCTAGGGTAGTTTTGAAATCGAGAGGGGCATACTAGCCTACCGAGTATGGCTGACTCGACCTGGTAGTTGCGGTTGGTCGAGATTCTTCCCTTCCCAGGGCTCTTTCGGCCTCGCACGTCGGC
>JAFAPG010000825.1 GCA_019247235.1 Acidobacteriota bacterium | reverse complement strand
TGAGTGAAGCTTGAACACGGGTTGATCGTCGGCTCCGCCTTGCTGGTTGCTGGGTTTGCCGGAGACGCCTTAGTTCTGTATGAGTGGATGGCTCATGGCTTCGGTCACCTGTATGCGGTGCGTACCGTATTTTTCTCTACCCTGGCATTCTGTTTGGGCGTGGAAGTGATTTTCTCCTCCGTTTTTCTCAGCATGTTGGGAATTAGCCGAGATACGTATATCGGCGAGTAAAGAACTTGCTACGAGACCGTTTGCAATTACGCCAGCAATGCGAGGACCGAGCTGGCCAGGCCTAGGGGCGCCGTCCTGATAACCGGGTCACGCCTATATGTCCAACGTGTTCGAAACCACAATGCTTGTTCGTCAACTAAGTGAGTTCATCCTGCAGCAATGGGAGTACTAGCTGGAACTCTGTTTGGCAAATAGGTAAGCAAAATACTCCGTTGTACCTAGTCTTTGCCACCCGATTTGGGATTCCAGCGGTATCTGTCGCGCAAGCACCAGCTTGACTCCGGTCTTCCTAATGATTTCGAGTGCGTGATGTTGCGTGCTGGCGTCTAGTTTCCAAAAGGCATCCGCATCAGGCGCCTCAACCACTATTTTGAGTCGCAGTAGTCTAGGTACGAACGCTCCCTGTCCCGCGCCGGCGTTCCAGTTTTCATTCCAAATCAACCCCATCTTGTCATCGGGTCTGGCTCCCAGCTCATATAAGGCCTCTGCCGCCTTCGGGTATTCTGCTCCCGAGGGGGCTACGCGGTAATGCCAAGCCAGGACCGATGTCAGTGCAACCACGCCAATTGCACAAGGTATTGCAAGTGGCACCAGTCGCCCACCAAGTTGATGTGCTCGCACTATCACTCCCGAATACAAGGTGAGAATCAAAAGAGTAAGTTGCGCCGCCACGTAGCGAGTTTCGACGTATACGAGAGAGTACAAGGCTAAGGTTGAAAGCGCAGGAATGAAGATAGGCCATGTCTTCGCCAGAGACAGGATTGAAGCTCGCCAGTTCGAACTTTGTAGCCAAAGAAGAAATGCGCCGCCCGTAAAACCGGCAAACAGGATCAAGAAGCATATCGCGTACAGCGCCAGGGCTGAAATTATTGGTTCGGCTTCTCCCTGGAGAGTGGGAATCGCGGTGATTCCCTCATCCCAATGGACGGGATCGTACCAGGGGGGAAAAGTTCCAGCCCGCGGCTCGTCAAACGCATATATCGGCGGAGAGGTCGCGAGTCGTACCACGGGATAGTTGACCATTGAGGAACCGCCAGACCAATAGCCTATGTGATTAACGTAGTGGGCGTAACTCGACGATCCTGAATCGCCAAAGGTCCAGCGCTTTTTCTGATGGGAAAGGGCGAGAACGAAGGGGCCAGCAACGGCAAAGAAGGCAACGGCTACACACGCCGCGTTGTGGAGAACTTTAGTTGAGGGCCGTGCGGCTGCAATCGCGACCCCGATATAGATAACGGCAAGCGGAAACATAACTGTCTTGGACAAATACCCGAAGCCAAGGACAATTCCCAAGAAAAGGAATGCGGTGGCATTGTCGTGAGAAGCTCGAATCCGTAGGATCAAGCCTGAGGCGAGATAAACAACACCAGCTACACACAGATCCGGGGTGACGGTGTGCAATCCAATCAGAATCAGGGAGGATGAGGTGAACAGACCATAGCCGAGCAGGTACCATTGCCATTCCTCGAGACCCGAGTCCTCCGAAATCCGAAGTTCACGAACCTGCTGCTTTCGTTCGGGGATGAACGTTAGCAGAAAGTATTCAAAGCAGACCAGGGCTGCGACAAAGATCAGGTAATTGGCTAGGTGGACCATCGGGTATTCATGACGAATGGAAGGTTTGAACACCCCTAGCAAAAATCCAAGAATCCACGAGTAGAGAGGACTCCAATAGGCGTTCAGGGCTTGGCCCCAGTCTCCCTGCCAGTACGCATCTGCAATGTCCAGGTAGGAGACACCATCGGGATTCATGGTAAAACGCGCGCACCAGGCCTGGGCAGCGCCGAGGACCAGGGCCACCGACCAGCAGCAAATACGTAATGTCCAACAAACACATGCAGGGTGGCATTCAACAGAGTCCGCGGGCGACGGGTTCACTACTCGCCCTCCGCTGAATTCCGGAACTTGGATCTCATGGCTGGTTTCGAAGCAAAAATGTCTGCACTCTGTTTCGTTTGCGGCAGGACGAGCCGAAGCTTTGGTGGATTTCTATCTGCTTCTAGCAGCCAAACTTTTCGGTCATGAAAATAGGCCATTAAAGCGCGATCTTGCTCGGACCCGAGTTCTCGGGACCAAACCACTTTGGCATTGTCGATGTTTGCTTCGTTATATACCCACTCGAAAAACGGGTCATGATTCGACCCGTAATGCACCATCACCAGATGCTTACCCGGCATCCGTTCTAGCTGCTCTTGGATTTTTTGCCTGCCAAAACTGGGCACTCCCGTCTCATGCCAGGCGAATTCGTAAAACTCGTGAAGTGGAATATTGAGGGGAACGGCCGCGGCCCGCACGGCCAGGGTAACTAGACAGATGATTGGGAGGGCGCGGCTCAAGAACACTCCTCGAGGACTCCATCGGCGCATCTGCCGCATCGCCAATAACGTTAGCGCCAGGATTAACCCGGTCGCGGGTGAAGAATAATGGGGGTTGTAGTAGTTCTCAAGAGCGCAACCCAGGAGAAATACGAAGCCAACGATCAGCAGGAACCTGGTTGGGCGGCAAATATTCCGTACCGAGAAATCATTGGGCAGGGAGAGGAAAAGCATGAGAAAAGGAGCTGTGAGTGCCGGGCCAAGGAAGAAACTCCACCCCACAATCGCGTATGCCGTTTGACCGAGGAATGAGCGGAAACGGCGATAATGTGCAGGGTCGTCTTCGCTGTACATCTTCTTCATGACCTCGTTGTGATAGGCAGGTGCGGGGCGAAAGTGTTGCCAAGCCATGTAGGGCACGACCGCGTAGGTTTCACGTTCGACTTGGTAGGGAGAGCGGAAAGGGTTTCCTGTCACTCGCCAGAAATAGTAACTCTGACAACCGACGGCGACTCCAAGCACGAGCCCGAGCGGCAGGACGGTGCGCCGAAGCCAAACTCGCAGAGGAGGCCGGGTTCTCGCCCTGATTGCGGTAACCAAGGCGGCTGCGATGGGAAGCGAGAAGACCAATCCTTCATAGGGCCGGGTAATGACCAGTAAGGCCATCCCTGCACCCATCAGGGTTGCGTCTCTGGTCCGCCAAGCTGACTGAATTCGCGGCAGTGCCCCTAAGACAAGCGCCCCCGCAGCGGCGCCGAGTGATCCGCCCCAGTAGCTATTGGCCCAGTAACAGAAGCTTCCATACCGCGCAATGCAGAGGATTCCACCAATGAGTGCCCATTCCGGACCCAGCCAGCCCTGCAGCATCCATGTAATGGCACCACACATGGCGGCGACACTGAGCAAAACACCCCCGAAGGGATGGCCAAACAGCAATTTGCCGAGGGCGAGAATCATGCCTTGACCAGGCTGGCCGAAGCATTGATACGTAGGTTTTTGCAGAATACTGAAACTCTCAAAGTGTTGCCAAAGAGGGTGCGTCGGGTTCGTCAGCCGCCCGTGAGCGAAGGTGTCAGCCGCCAGCAAGTATCCAAATTCGTCATGCACTACCGGTTCAGGTATAGGAAGAACGGGTAAGAGAATTAAGCGCAAGGCGATTGCGCTCGAAGCGATTAACATGATCGAGAGAACGCGTCGCCGGCTTAGCCGAGCTAGACCGCTTTCGATCTTCTCGCCCCCAACCGCGAACAGAGCCGGCCTACCCAGTGCCAGCGCGAGTGCGAGGAGCATTAGCCCGGTTTCAATACGCAGCACGGCCACTTACCTCTAAGGCAATACCCTGCCTTTCTGATGCATCAAGGCAAGATTATTTGGGGCTGCGTGTTCATGCGAATAGCAAAACATGGCCCTCGCGGGAACTGAGGTGGTGGAGGTCGCGAAAGCCGGAGGGCATAGTCTTGTGCGGTGCGCGATTCGTTCTCCGAGCTATAGCGTGTTCAAGGGGGAGCGAGCTGATCACGACTGCGCTCGGTTACCTAAACATCCTTCCCACTTTGTCCCGGAACCACTCGGTGGTAGAGATGACAGGCTGATTTGCCCATTCCCAATCCCAGTCGTAATCTTCGGCCCAGGTATCGGGATCGTACCAGACATGCTGTAGACGGCGCCAGTAAACTTGTCGAGTGACGGGGTCACTGGCGACTGGTTCGAGTGCCAACGCGTTCACTTGAAATTCAGGAGGAGGATCATAGGGCAGGGGATGTCCATGAGGATATTTCCACTGTACGTCCATGAGCGCACTTTCCCAATACGCCCACGCCACTCTCTCTTCGAGTCGCTTCTGTGCAGCCGTTATTGTAGGTGAGGGCTCATAAAATCCTGGCGGCATGTCGCGGCGCAGATGATATCTGGGGTGATAAGAGACGGCAATCAGCAGACCCAGCACTACCGCTGGATAAATCAGCTTATCGAAGGTGTGAGGGAAAAACATAAGTGGCCCGAGCGATGCCGAATCCTACCGTTTCATTAACAGAACCGATACCGGGTCCTGATAAACCTCCTTCCAGTGGGAATCATGCTGCAAAACATAGACCAGCTCTCCTCCAGTATGCAGGGGATTTTTGCTGTCGCTCGGGGGAAACAGGACATATTGAATATTGTACTTAGCCAGAATAGGGTCGGGGCGATGTTGTTCGCTGTCGGCGCCCATTAAGTCGAGATAGTCTTTGAGTACACCGGCATATTCAAAGATATCCATCCGGCTGTCGATGAAGACTTTGAAGCTGGGATCGTGCCAACCCAAGTATCCCCCCCACAAATAGAAATTTAGGACATTTCCTGTGGGAGGGTGAGCCTCGAGGTAAGACACAACACCCGCAGGATAGGTTTTTTCCATCGACCGCCTAATCTTTGCTTCGCGCGGCCAAAAATAGACCATAAAGCCAAATAACAAGAGAAGGACCATCACATTGAGCTTGGGGGTGTCCTCCTTGGGACGGTAGGGAGGAAAAAAATCGAGCTGCTTGGCCAAAATTGGGGCGGACACAAGACCAAGCAAAACCAAGAAACGGCTGTAAGTAAGTCCGCAGTAGAGCGCAAAAAGCAGGACCAATAGCTCACCCAGGTTCCAGCGACGGTTGCGCAATAACGCGCCCAAGATTGCGCCGAATATCAAAATCAGCGCCATCTTTCCCCGCAGATCATGGAAGTCCACCGAAATCCATTCCTGCACGTGCGCGATATTGAGCTTCTGGTGAAAGGCCATGTCAAAGGGGTAGTAAACCAGGCGCCATCCGTAGGGGTTGACGAACAATGCCAGAACCGAGGCGAGACCCGCAGCAATAAGCCCGCGAAGCTGCCTTGGGGTCCAGGCAACTGAATCGACACGCCCCCAGGAGCCGGAAATCAAACCGGAGGCGGTTATGAGGAAGAAGATGATGATGCCCATCGACCATGAGCCATGAGTATTAGCCCATAGGCAGAACAAAATCGGAATTGCCCACAGAGGACCTGTGCCGGTTCTTTGAAAGCGGTCCAGGATGATAAGGAGGATAGCCAGATCAAGGTAGCCGAAAAGAATCGTGCGCGGCCCAAAAGAGACGGTCGCAAGAACGGCCGCGTAATAACAGACAAAGACGGCCGACTTGAAATTGTGGCTCTGCTTGAAACA
>JAFAPG010000282.1 GCA_019247235.1 Acidobacteriota bacterium | reverse complement strand
AACTCATGCTCATGCAGCCGAGTCCAATCGCCGAGACTTCCAAATTGCTCTTTCCAAGTTTCCGATTCTTCATGAATGTGATCTCCGCATTCCTAGTAACGTTCTAAACAACGACCCATTGCTCGTTCAGGTTACCCGATTTCAGCGTTAAGTGATCGCCAACAGGCTCGTAGCTTCGCTTCAGGTTCTTGCCCATTAGCGTTCGCACCACCGCGCCTCGACGTGAGTGTGAAATGGCAAGGGCCGCTATACCGCGGCTGCCGTACGCAGGCTTCGTAACTACCTTGCGCGTACGCAGTCCCGGTGCGCGTATCTCGATACATGATCTGAACGTACAGCTTGTGGGTTACGCAGAGGAACATTGGGCGGAACGAGAGACGAAACTTACTTATATTCCGATGTAGCGCTTTCGTTCAATCGTTTTGCTGCCGAGCCTAATGTTTCAACAAATATTCCTGGCACTCCCGCCCGGAAAACCGAGGCCGTTGTGCCCGCACCGCCATGCAAAATGACGCATGCAGCGCGTTCGAATAGCCATTCGTGAGGCACATAGCCAACGCTTAAGAATCGATCGCTAGTCAGCAGGGCAGGGTTTCCCCCTTGGATGACTGCGCGCGTCGAGCTCAGGTCGCACGCTGCTGTTAGAATAGTCGCTATGTCACAGGTTTGTGACAATCCACTCATGCTCCCAAAGTCGGCGACAATCGTTGGCAACCCAGCTTGCATGAACCGTCTTAGCTTGGGATCTATTTCTGATTCCACGCGTGCAAACCAGAACCCGGTGAAATGACAATGTGAGGGCCAATTCTCGTTCTTTCGGATAACGCAGGGGCTTACAGCATATAGAGAGAGCTGGGAGGAATTTGTACCTGTTATGAAGGCATGCCTAACCTCCGCCAATCCAAGCTTCCGCCGAAAGTTATTAACTAACAGATCCCCAGCAATGTCGACCCCCGGACTGCCGGTACCGCCGAAATGGCTTGTTTGGACAGATACAAAAGGAATACCTGTGCACTCGTGAACCATTCTTGCTAGTGGTTGGGCTGGGCCACTAATCAGCACATCCGCGTGCCGACATGCATCAACTAACTTCTCAAACGCTGTAGGGAAGTATGACTCGAACGGAGCCAGCAGATCGCGTGCCTTACTTGGATCATTGTAAGTGTTAGAATCTCGGTTCCAATGCCGATTCACTTCGTCGCGAAGGGACGAAATATCTCCGCACAACGAGCACGACTCAAATCCAAAGTCGTTTACGATGTTGATCGCAAACTGTGGAACTGCAAATTTCGGACAATGGCCGCGGCACTCGGCTTCTTGTGCTAGCGCACACAAGGGTTGGAAATCTCCTCTTGTTCCAACATTGGTAAGAATGGCGCGCATTGGATCTATGGAGTCAACCTCATGCTTGGTAATAGACCTAGAAGGACATCAGGTCTGGAGTTCACGTCTTGGAGGTATGGATCTAGGCTTCCGCCCAAATACCAACAGCAAGTTTATCTCGTCAAATAGCCACTGGTGTTTCTCAAACCACTACATCTAATTCCTTGAGGCGCGGTCGGCATCCGAAGGCCTACAGGTCTGCGAATCTCTCAATACAGCTTATGGGATGCACTTGAGTGGATCTTGTAAACATTTTTTCGCAATATTGAAAACTTCCGAACCCACACATCGCATCCATTGGAACGGCTGGATCGGATCTCTAACAAACCCGGCACTTCGTATGCTGGCCTTGGGGGGCCAAGGTGCTTCCTCCTTTCACAAACCCGGAGTCGCCGAGCAACCATGAACCGCAGATGCCTTGAATCGCTGAACCATTGTAGAATATGCAATCTAGCGCCACTCTGGCCTCCGCCTAGCCGAGCTGCCTGCGTTGCCTGGCATCGGATTCCTGAAGGAAAAGATGTCGGAAAATACCGATCCCCAGCTCGACAACTTGTCCTCAGTTCCAGACGCTGGCGAAAGCACGATGCCGCAGCGGATCGACAAATCAGAAATTTCGGCAATGGATAGCATTACAAGATCCCCTTCCACGGGAGACCCCGCGTTTGAGTCTCTCAGGCGAGAGTCTTTAAGCGTCAGGGCGATTGCGATGGGCAGCATACTCGCTCTGCTCTTGCTGGCCGCAGTTGTCTTTGTGTTCCAGCGACGGGTTGACGTTGTCTCGGTGCCGGACTCTCCTATAGAACAAGTCCTGCGGGAGCTTAATCAACACGCCACAGACCGCGCACAAACACAAGTTGTTGATTTCGACGCTGCAGATAGTGACAACACACAACACAAAGCTCCGTCCAAGACGCGGCGTACAGGCCCCCTCTCACAGTCTGAGTCGGTCAGCTTCGGCAACCAACAACTGCCAGCTCCGGATCCTGGACAGCGAACATGGAAGGCGATCGTATACACTACGACGCGCCAACCGACGGCACCAACAAAGACGCCCAATAAGACTGCGTCGATTCCTCTTGCGCAACCGCAATTGGAGAATGCTACGGCTGCCATGATCCGTCTTTTTCGCACTCACGATGTCATCATGTTCGGTGAAGTTCACGACAGTAAGCAAGAATACGAATGGCTCTGCAGCTTGGTGCAAACGCCCGCATTCGGCGATCATGTCAACGACATTGTGGTGGAGTTTGGAAACGCACGCTATCAAGGCCTTGTTGACCGTTATACCAAAGGAGAAGATGTTCGATTCTCCGAAGTTCAACACGCATGGCGCAACATTGCGGGCGTCGAGCCGGTTTCACCAGTCTACGGTTGGCTTTATCACGCTGTACGCCGAGCTAACCTAATGCGCAAAACTAAACGCCGTATTCGGCTTCTGATGGGGAGCCCGCCTTTAGAATGGAATCGCATGACGAATTCGACAGACGTCGCCCAATACGACGCGCAACGCGAGAGATGGTACACGCAAGTCGTGAAAAGAGAGGTGATTGCACAACATCACCACGCATTGCTAATCATGGGCGCTGAGCACTTCCTTCGAAGCCATGGATTGGCTCAGCTCTATGAGATAGCCTCCACGAGCGCAGGTCGCACCCATCCCCCGGACCAGATTAGCCTAGGTCCGGGGTCGATTGAACAGGAACTCCTAAAAGCTGGTGCCAATCCGTACCTCGTCGTTTTTGGCACGAATGCAGTTGATGGCCTCGGGGATACCGATCAGCGGATTACCTTGTGGCCAACTCCCGTTATCGCTTCTCTTAGAGATAACTGGGTTGGAGCGCTATCTGGGCAACCGATAATTTCGGGAGGGCATATGTCGCCGACTCCATTGACACTCGGCGAGCAGGCGGACGCTCTGTTGTATGTCGCTCCTTGCAGTGCATTGACGTTGGTTCGTGCTTCGCGCGCACAGGTGAACGCCGGAGAGTTCCCTCATCGAGGTGTCGGCCAACTTGGCCAGCGGCCAATATCGTCATATGATGAACTACCTCAGTGCATTCCTTTAGCCAGCGTTAAGCACTAGCTTTGCACGGATCTAGCGCCTTGGTCGATCTTTCCTGTCGAACTATTTGCGCTAGATTAAATGCATGAGGCGGCTTTAACATTGTCCTATGATTTCCGGTGACTTTTTGTCCATCGTATCCTAGGTGCGTATGCTCGCCAGCCATTAAACGTGCGCGTATGATTGTCCAGGTTATCCTGCGGGCTTAAGTCTGGATCGTCTACCAAGACCAGCAGCGCGTTGCCCGTATATTTCTTAGCTGGAACATACGAAGTGCGCAGCGCCGTGGACAAGGTGCGCAGCGTCGACTCAAGGTGAGATGCACATGAAGTGCGCGGCATTAGATTTAGTTTTACCATCCTCTGGTGTATGGCAACTAATTGCTCATGATGGCTCTTACTGGCTAGGCTTTCAATATCTATACCGACCGAGAGTTCCAATGTCTGCTCGATTATGTTGATCCATTTCTTGATTACAGCATGCCTCGTATAATTCCGATGTTCCAGCCTCCTATCTGGGGGGATCACCACTACCCCAGCTGGGGATTTAACTCGTCCAAAGCCTACAAGATTGCCGGGGCTAGAACGAGGGCAAAAGAACGGGTGCTGACCCGCGGAAGATCGCATTTGGAAGCAGATTAGGCGACCGCGCCGCAGCTTGCCTTCGGACGCACTCGAGTTCGCAGCGCTGTCGCAAATGAGCTTCTACAAAGCTGGAGCGGGCACGAGGGCAGGCAATCAACCCCCTTGCGCCATACCTCCATCCACCAAACTCTGAGGAAGTCTCATTATTATTGGACTAAAAATAGGCCTAGGGTCACTGCCGCCATGGTGGCGCCCCCATCGATGCCGTGCAGGCGCGCGATTCGTCTGGCTTGGCTTCGTACCACCCCGGGACGACTTCTCGGAAACGGTCAATTCGGAAGGCGGTATCAAGCCAATACGGGGAGAGGGTGCGCGTTGCTGCGTCTCTTTCTTTGAACCGCCGCGCTGCAAACGACGTACTATAAGTCACCTTCGCACCTGGTCCTCGTAAAGGAGTCTAAATGCAGAGTGCTGGCCTTGAAGGGTCCCCTGTCTCAGGCGCAAAAGCGCTCGCCTTCCTTGCTTCATTGCTCGCTCTGAGCTGGCCGTTCGTCCGCTACTTACTGGACCCTCGAGTTGGGTCCCGCTTGACTTCCGTGCGCAATGATCTGCAGACCATCGCAATCGAGTGGACCATATCCATCGTTTTGGCTCTGGTCATTTTTGGGGCGCAGCGGCAGCAACCCGCGTTTGTAGGCCTTCGCAACATGCACTGGCCCGACTGGGTACTCGTGATCCCGGTCTTTGTCTTTACCTTAATCGCCTCCGGCCTCGTGAGCCGGGTGGTGAGAGCGCCTACCTTCGATCTTCACGGAATGGCGGCAGTTCCCTTTGCCGTGCGGCTTTCTCTGGTGCTCACTGCTGCAATCTGCGAAGAATTCATGTTTCGAGGTGTTGCCATCGAGGAGCTTGGCGTGCTTGCTGGCAGCCGCTGGTTCAGCGCAATCATTTCAGTAACACTCTTTGGGCTGGGGCACTTGGGCGTCTATGGTTTCTCATCCGCACTGCTCATCCCAACCACGGTCGGCCTGGTGCTCACGCTGTTGTACATGCTGCGCAATAATTTAGTGTTATTCGTGATCGTACATGCGTTGATGGATGGCCTATTTTTGTTGCTGGTCCCCCTCTTCATTCATGGTTAGCCTAAGCTGGGCAACTTCCGAATTCGCTTACGGATTTGCTCTCACGCACGAGTAGTCCAATCGACTACCGCTGCTCTCGTGAGCGCGGGATCTCATCTTTTATAATCGAAAACGACGCGCGAGAATCGCAATGGTATGCGCTATTTCTTTTCGAGGAATTCTCTACAGTGCTTCGCGACGGCCTCGGCCATTGATTGCTCGTTCTTTGCTCCGCCCCTCTGTTTGTTGACGGAGTAAGCCCAAAGCACTTTAGTCGAACTAGTTTCAATCAATTGAACCGAGACATTTCCCTTATCTTCGATTCCAGCGCAGTATGCGAACAGGCAACGAGCGACCTTTCCGCCTGTTGACTCCTTTTGAATTTCGACCGGCGCGGACTTCAGCACGTAGGTTGCTTTTGTCTGATCCGCCACTATGTCAGCAGGAACACCTTTTTTCGCGAACGCCGCGGACAAGTATGTCTCGAAGCCGTTCTGCGGCTCGATGTATACCGTAGGTCGGGACAACTGAGAAAACAAAGCTGACGAAAACAGCAAAAGCACAAACCCAAGTTTTTTCACTGGAATGTTTCTCCCCTTTAGCTGAGCGATTGTTTCAGCATTCGCGAAATGCGGGCAAGATTACTCACGGACTTGAACTTTTGACCCGCCGCACCATTGGTTCCACGCGTCCATCGTGCTGCTAGTAGATGGGAGATCCTCCGCAGCAGCGGTGTGGACGCCACAAAACTTGGTGAAACCATCCCCGGCGACCGGAGTTATCGTTTTCTAATTCATGATCACGACAGCATCTTCTTGGTGCAAGTGGATGAGGCCGTCCACGGTCTTGCCTTGAAACTTCAGCGAACACCGGTGCGGGCACCGAAGGCCTTCCGACCTGAACGCGTCGTGCTGCCGTCTATCCGCGTTGATAGACTCGATAGCGGCGGCACCGACTTGGGACCGAAATAGCGCATGATGCCAGCTGCATAGCATTAAGACTCCGCAGTCCAATTCCGGATCGATGGCGAGTAACTAATGTACGCGCCTGAACAAGGACACTGGATGTTACCTGAATGATTTTCATGCGATCGAGAACGGTATCCAGCTCTTGCTCAGCCGCCCCAAGCGCGCTAGGCGCAGTAGCATACTGAAACGAGAGTCCAGCTTGCCATTCGGCCGGCGAAACAACCGGGGGCCGCGGCGGTCTTTGCCCGTTCCAAGCCCCTGCAGGATGATTCGTGAAATCTCGTCGTTCAAAATCATCGGATGTAATCTTTGGCACTGACACTTGCAAAGGTAAGACGTT
>JAFAPG010000281.1 GCA_019247235.1 Acidobacteriota bacterium | reverse complement strand
TCGGATGCGCTCTTGCCTGGAATTGGGGTGCGCTCGTCTTTTTCCGTTTCATTGGCGGTTTGGGCATCGGTGGTTCGTCCGTTCTTGGACCGATGTACATCGCCGAGATTGCGCCGGCCGAATGGCGCGGCCGGCTCGTGGGTTTCTTCCAGTTCAATGTGGTATTTGGCATTCTGCTGGCGTATTTATCTAATTATGTGATTGGCTTGTTCGGGCTCGGCGATCGTGAGTGGCGATGGAAGCTCGGTATTGCAGCCCTGCCGGCAGTACTTTTTTTTCTGGCGCTATTCCGCATTCCTAGGAGCCCGCGCTGGTTGGTAAAGAAGAGCCGGCTTGACGAGGCTAGGGAAGTCCTACGCCTGACAGGGGAAGAGGACTTTGAGCAAGATCTGCGAGAGATCGTCGAGTCGATTGATCTCGAGCACGCAGCCAGCGGACCGCTATTCCGCTGGAAGTACCGCGTTCCGATCTTCCTAGCCGTGTCGATCGGCATGTTCAACCAGCTCTCAGGCATTAACGCGATTCTATATTACCTGAATGACATTTTTGGTTATGCGGGGTTCAGTAAGGTTTCCGCAGACCTCCAGGCGGTGGCAGTCGGCGGCACCAACCTATTGTTCACCATGCTGGCCATGACGGTGATTGATCGCTTAGGCCGCAAGTTGCTGCTTCTCGTAGGATCGGTCGGCACCGCCGCCTGCCTCGCCGGAGTTGCAGGAATCTTCTTCACCCATCATCAGCAAAACCTTCTCGTCTGGCTGCTCATCGGCTACATCGCGTTCTTCGCGTTCTCTCAAGGAGCGGTAATTTGGGTCTACATCAGCGAAGTGTTCCCCAATCAGGTGCGAGCGAAGGGGCAAAGTTTGGGAAGCTTTTCCCACTGGTTCATGAACGCGTTGATTTCCGGCATTTTCCCCAAGATGGCGGAATCTTCCGGTGCCTATCCATTTGTGTTTTTTGCGCTCATGATGGCGACGCAGTTCATCGTGGTCTTTTTCTTCTACCCGGAGACGAAGGGGTTCTCTCTCGAAGAAATGCAGAAGAAACTCACCACCGGCTGATGCTGAGTGGAGTGTCTTTGAGATCGCAGGAAATCAAGGAGTTGAGTCCGCTGGAGTTGAGAAGGCGTTAGTTGATGAGGCGGGAGTTGATAAGTAAGATGGACCCCGCGGGAATCGTGATAGCGACGCCGACTTTTCGCTATGGCGGTTAAGCCCATGCCTTAAGGCTCCTACCGCTTGTCAGAAGCGCCGCGGTTCTTCCGAGGTTTAACGCGAGACACGACCACTGGACATTTGCGGAAAGTACGTGGCTCTTTCCCAAGGTGCAGGTTCGCCTCGCGATCATCTTGCTTTGTACACTGAAGCATCTTTCTGTGTTTCACCAGGGGGGACCAAGCTCAAAAAACACTCATTCGGGTGGTTTCAAGTTGCCGGCCGGATCGGCTCTCCGCCGCTTTGGGTGGATGCTCGGCCGTTCGCGCACTTATTTCCGCCTGCGGCGTTCTGGTTGCAGGCATGTCCAAAGCGACATTGGTCACTATGCCGAAGACAACTCAGGCGGTGCTATTGCGCGAGCCAGCGATTTACCTCAATAGGTGCTCCAGCCGTTGCTATCTCGCCGTTTGCCGATACTTTCTCAAAACCGCACTGTTCCTTATACAATCGGCGAAAGACCGAGTAGCAGTTGATGTGCCCATGATGAGCCAACTCTGCATGATTTGCCGGTCGCGCCCCCACAGGCGCTTGTTTGCTAACGGGCACACCGTATTCGAGCTAGGTATGTTATGACGATGCAGCAAAGCCGATTCGCTGTGATTGCCCTTGTAGCCTTCGGGGCGCTCTGGGGACACAGCTGCCCTGCGGAATTAACGCCGCGCCAAACCCGGGCAGCGTCCGTGCTGTTTAGACAATTTGAAACCGTCGTCTACACCAAGGGTCGTTTCCTTTTGCACCTAGACGCTCAGCAAACCAATGAAAACGATGCCGAAACTAATTTGTGGGTACCTTTCCTGGAACTAATCGCGGGGCTTAGAGCTCTTGGACCCTCCACTGCAAATGATGTGCTGGCAAATTATGACGCTGTTCTTCTCGGCGCCGCAGAGTTCCGGTCGCCTGCGGGACTGGGTGCGGTCAGCTCACAGAAGTGCTACATTGCCGTAACGGAGCATGGCTCACACCACAATCTCGCCGCCCAATTTCGTGGTGCCCAAGATGAGGCAATAGAAGGGCGAGAGGTCTGGACATGGTCGATACCGCCTTATGAGGGGCATCCACAATCGACAAAGTTCTATGCAGCTCAGATTTCGAGTACCTATTTCATGGTGACCAATAACCAACGCGATTTTCACGATGCTCTCAGCGCGTTGACATTTACGGAGAACCTCT
>JAFAPG010000685.1 GCA_019247235.1 Acidobacteriota bacterium | reverse complement strand
GCCGTTTGCGATTTCGCTAGGCGCTGCAAGAAGAGTATGAGACAGAGTGGATTGGTCACCGTGCGCTCGAATCGGAGTGGATGAACCGCCCAATGCTTGACAAGAAGCATCGAGAATGATCGGGATTCTGTTCTGCGCACCAGCGATCAGTAATGAGCGAAAAAGAATCTCATCCAGGTACCGTACCTTACTCGTATCTCAGGGTAACCATTGGATCCGCCTTCGCCGCGCGCCGGGCCGGGACGTAGCTCGCTACAATCGCTGCGCCGATCAGGACTAGCGCGCCGACAGCGAAGGTCAGTGGATCGCTCCCTCGAACGCCATAGAGTAGATGCGAAAGGCTTGAGAGTGTTCGCGTGGCAATCAGTGCTCCTGCGATTCCAGCCGCGATATCGGCGAGTACCACCCGCAACTGTTGGCCAATGAACAACCGCAGAACGTTTCCCTTGTCCGCGCCAAGTGCCATACGAACACCAATTTCCTGTACCCGTTGGGTAATGGAAAAAAAGACCACGCCATACAGCCCGACCGAGGCCAGCAGCAACGACAATCCGGCGAATGTTCCCAATAAGATTGTCGGGAAGCGCTGCTCCCACATAGAAGCGGAGGCGATCTCATGCATCGTTTGCACGTGGTAAATCGGCTGCTCGCTTCCCGACTGGTAAACCGAGGCTTTGATTGCTGGAACAATCGTTCCAGTATCAAGGGACGTGCGAATGACTACACTGGCATCTGGATAATTCAGCGGTACCCACTGATCGGGATCCTGGTGTAACGAATAGTAGGCTTGAAGCTGATGAGCCAGCACCGCGTCATTAAGACTCGTGCCTTTAACGTGGCCGACTACGCCAACTATCGTGCACGGGCCGAACGCGGCAGATCCAAATCCGGCAGTGATGGTGTGCCCTAAGGGCTTTCTGTCGAGGAAGAACTTATAAGCGAAGTCACTATCGACGACGCTAACGCACGGAGTCTTCGCAGTGTCGTCCTCGGTGAGAAAACGGCCCTGCAAGAGCGGTATTCCCATGGTCCGAAGGTAATCTGGCCCGGTCAGAAAAGGTTGCAGCCGCCGCGCCCCTTGCAGCGAGTCAGGCTGGCGAGAATCAGGCCAAAATGGCAAATACCCGCTCTGTCCAGTTAAGGGAACTGCGGTGGTGAACTCTGCAGCTTGAACGCCAGGGGTATTGCGAATGTGCTCGATCAGCTCTTGATACGCGACGCGAATGCTTGCAGGCGTCTTCGGCAGCGAATGCGAAACCCCAACCTTAAGAGTTCCGGTCTCTCCTCTGTCTCTAGAGGCACCTGAGACTGGCAGAAATGTCCTCAAGCTTGAGGGCAGCGAACCTGGGTGGCTGAGGCCCGGTACCGGTGGACCTCGA
The DNA here is from genome assembly GCA_019247235.1 of Acidobacteriota bacterium. Classification (GTDB taxonomy): domain Bacteria; phylum Acidobacteriota; class Terriglobia; order Terriglobales; family Acidobacteriaceae; genus Gp1-AA145. The sequence continues at coordinate 1,663 of JAFAPG010000685.1, read as the reverse complement.
CAACAATTGGTTCTCGCCAACCGTGGATTATTAAATGGTGGAGGAGTTTTGCGATGAGTTGTCTGCCCGTTCTATGCTGGCGATCGTCAGGCGTTGAACTCCGATCTTATTGTGAGGATTCGGACGACGCCGCTGTGCGTCCAAGTTCCCTTATGTAGCCGATTAATGGCGTGTACTCACTTTCGCCGATGATTCCATTCCACTCAGGCATCTTTGTGCCTGGTTTAAACGAAGATGCATGTCGAATGAAAGCTTCAAGTTGCGGGTCCGTGGGGTAGTCTTGGGTGGCATGGCGGAGGTCCCCGACGCCTGAACCACTGTCACCATGGCATGAATTGCAGCCGTAGTGATAGTAAAGCGTCTTTCCCTGATTGGTACCTGCCGCGACCGCAGGCCGTTCTGTGCGTGCGACAACATTGTGGATCTTCGGCACAGTCCGCAGATACGCGTAAATCGCATGGGCATCGGCATTGGTGAGCTCCGGTGCCGGTGACATCGGGTAGCTTAGAACCGTATGGTCAGGCCGAATTCCCGTGCGAAGAGCACGCGTAAAGTCTGACTCATTCCATTGAGCAAGGCCGCTGGGATCAGGCGTAAGGTTGGCGGAAAGAACAAGCTGGCCAGACTCGTCCTGCAAGGGATTTCCGCCACCCATATAGCCCGCCGATTTTTCTGGCTCAAGTTCGTTGTTGCTGCGAAAATTCGCCGAGTGACAAGCGAAGCAACCCAGATTGACGGACAAATATCTGCCGTATGCAACCTGATCGGTCGCTGCCGGGGTCAGGATCGGAGCCGTAGGATAGGGCAAGGGCTTAAAGACCACATGGGTCAATAATTTGGTCAGGAACGATGGTTTCGAAATTCCTGGCGGATTCACCGCCGCGGGTGCGGTTAGGGGATCATCAGATCGCAGAAAGCTAATCACTGATCCAAGGTCTTCGTCGGACATGTGAGGAAACTTTGGCATCCAGGGTGGCGCATAACGCCCGGTGCGCGTAATTCCGGTTCGTAGTAAATATGCAATTTCACCGTTGGTCCATGCGCCGACTCCGTAAATTGGGTCGCGGGTGATGTTCTTCGAGTAGGACACGCCAAACGAGGGCGGAACATCGGCCAGCCGTTTGCCGGTCAGCTTGCCGGTGGAAGGGTCGAGATGGCAGGTGATGCAGAGCATCGATGCGTACTTTCGCCCTCGTTCGACTTTTACCGGCGTAACATCAATTTTTAGATTCACTTTTCCGGGAGTGTAGGTTGGGATGCCGGAGATGGCGACATAGCCAGCAAAGCTCGCCGCAGTGAAGATGATCACTAGAACGGAGTAGCCTAGCAACTTCAGGACTTTCTTCATTGTGTAGTGTCTCAGGTGAGGAGTTAAGCGCACCACCCAAATCTTCTTATGATAATCACTGAACTCCGGTTTCGCTCTTAACTAGAAATTTCGATTCAACACCCCGGTGGGTGCAGAATAGTTCTCTGGAATCTCAACAGACAATTTGGGCCGAAATTCATGCTTCTGGCTTGGTCGATCGCTTATCCATTGCCCAAAATCCTTTTGTCTGACGTGTTTTGTCTTCGGGGCTTAATTCGGTCCTGAAGTCCCTGCCGATACCTCCACTGCAACCAGTATGGGGGGGATGGTCGCGAGGCCCGCCGGCCGTTTCAC
>JAFAPG010000638.1 GCA_019247235.1 Acidobacteriota bacterium | reverse complement strand
CGACGAATTCAAGGCAAACGCCGCGATCACGGCCATTCGCGATGCTCATCGCAATGCTCACGTCGACTTCGTACCCCTCGATCTGTTCTCGCTCGCTTCCGTTCGCCGCGTGCCCCATATCCTGACCGGAATGCGAATTCCTCCTTTACACGGTCTCATCCTGAATGCTGGCGGCATCAACATGAAAGCGAAGGCGCTAGAGTTTACGGAGGATAGATTCGAGAAGACCTTCCAGTTAAACTTTCTCGCGCACTTCCTGTTGGCCCACCTCTTGGTCGAGCAAATGACTGAGCCATCAAGGATTATTTTTGTCTCGAGCGATCTGCACGATCCGGCGGCAACCAGAATGGGAAAGCTGATGCCTCCAAAATATGGGCCGGTCGAGGATCTAGCTCGCGCAATCGGCACCGCTGCCGACTTAAAGCCTATGGGTCGCTATGCCACCGCTAAGATGTACGCAATGATGGGGGCATACGAACTGGATCGGCGATTAAAAAAAATGGGCAAAGCGATCACCGTGAATTCCTGGTCGCCAGGGGTAGTGCCTACGACACAAGCCGGACGCGACATGAATCCGGTAATGAAAACAATCATGACAAGCCGCTGGTTTGTAGCCCTCATGAAGTCTCACCTATCTACCGAAGAGGAAGCGGCGCACGCCCTTGGGGGTCTATTGATTGATGCCAAGTATACGGGAGTGAGCGGCAGCTATTTCGATGGCTTCAAAGAAATCCCTTCGTCCATCGAATCCCGGAATGAATCAAAGGCGAACACTGTGTGCGTTCAGAGCGCCAGGTTAGCCGGACTATAGCCTGCACAAGAATGAGAAACTCCTCCCATATTCGCGCCTCTCGGCGGGGCCGACATGTACTTGCGCCCTGGGACTACATTCGTACTGGGCCTTCAACGCGCCTGAACAAGTCGGCCCATCCGCCTCTCCGTGCCACATCAACATATACATTTACATTGTTGTGGTGGTAGTGGTTTTGAGCACCATGTCATTCGCAGCGGAGCGCCTTCATCGGATCAATTCTGGCGCGTCGCGCAGTAAAGGTTGGAACATACGCTTCCTGACGAAATAAGTGAGAGGAGATTGTAGAGCTCGCGGTCGCAGCTAATAACGGTTTACGGAGTCCGTCGCCGTTCATGGAAACATGACCTCGCATGAACGTCGCTATCCCAGAGCGCATCCCGACAGCCAAGGATTTTGGGGGCTGATCGAGCCCGTCACCTGCCGCCTTCTGCGTCCGTGAACACGCCCGCGGGACCAGAATGCAGGGAATGCCTGGTCGCCGAAGTGCTGGTGGCCAGGGACAAGGACACCGGCTGCAATTCACGTCCGGCACGATGAGAGGGTCCCGCTAGCACCGCGCCGCGTTGCTCGGTGCAGCAGACAAGGAGGAAACAGTATTAGACTTGATCATCATTCCGCGAAAGGAGCGCCCTTGCGATAAATTCCTATCTTGTGGTCCGTAAAGGTGGCATGCATTTCCGGGATGGTGTACTTCGGCATGTGACAATTCACACAATCTTTTGTGCCGACCGGGCAGACGGGAATTTTGGACAATTGGGGGCGATGTTTGCCGACGGAGATCGCCGCATGTTTGGCGGTTGAATCAGGAGGTATGCGGTGGCAGCTCAGGCAATTCCTGTCATAGGATACCGCCTCGCGGGCTAAGGGCTGATGCGAATCGTGGCAGGCGATGCAGGCAACACGCGAATCCTTCGCGCCCCAGCATCGGCTGCGCTGTAACCGATAGGCAGGAAAGCGCAGGGTGAGAATCCCGGTGACGCCGCTCAGCGCCACATCGACTGAGGTGCGGTGGCAAGCGCCACAAAAATCCACTGACGCCACGGGACCGAGTTGCGCCGGATTCACAATCATGCTTGGCACTTGTGTCTCCATCCCTCCGCTCATCAGCGCCACATGTCGAGCCCCCGGTCCGTGACACGCTTCACATTCAACTCCTGGAACCAGGTTCTGGGAGTCGAAAATAGAATCTGTCGTCGCTGCCGTGGAGTGACAACCAAAACAGAGCTGCGGTTCCTTCCCAGCCATGCGGCGGCCCAGGGCGGTAGCGAGCCGGTTTGGAGCAGCCCGAGGGTTTCCTGTGGTGAAATCCAGCACACGAGGATTGCTGTAGTAACTCAAACGGCTTTCATAAAAAATCCCGCCATCCTTGTAAACGTATGTACGCCCGAATTCGCCGTTTCCGAAAACCCAGCCGATCGGCGCCGACGACGATTGAGATCCGTCATTGACCGAATACATCGGACCGGCCGGAGTTTGCTGCAATTCATAGTTATAGGAACCAATACTGAAACGAAGCGGACCTTGTGAAAGCTCGGGCAATGGTCGCCCCGTAATTACAATTAAGGCATGCGCCATCGCAGTCGCAGCGTAGCTTTGTGCCTTAGCTGCATGACAACCGGTACACGTGGCTGAGCCGGCATATTCGTCATGCTTGGCGCTGCCCTTGGTGGGCCACCAGCCAGGGTCAAGAAGCCGGATTTCAGTTGCGGTCTGAACTTCCGCTGCGGGCGCCACTTTTTCCTTTGCTGCATGCGATTTAACGGCGAGCCAGAGAACGGCAGGTAACGTAAAGGCGAGAACTGAAATGCGGCGAAACAGTGCGGAGGTCGACATAACCCAGGGCCGTCATTTTACCCGACTTCGATGGCCAGGCATCCGCGTGTGTAATCGTCTACCAGGGTCAACCTGGGAATCAGTCTTCCAGGGCTCACGAATCGCTCACACAATCCATGCTCCAGCGTTCGTTCAGACGGCGGGCTTACAAAGCAGCAGGGCCGTCGAAATCGAGCCCTGCGACCCTTTGTGAGACTTACTCTTGCTGCACCAAGCTCCGCAGCTGCCCGAGCTTTTCTTCTTCTCCGCACGAAGACGAATACCCGCCCACTCAAGATGCAATGAAGTTGCCCTACGTCACTGCTTTTAGCCGCAGGAAGGAGGTGATCACTTCGACGGTGGCGAAACCAGCCTTGGCTTGGGTAGGCGCCCTTCCAGCTGGTAAAAGTTCCCGCCAGGCTACGCAACGGATAAGTTCCACGTGCCCGAGCTACTCGGCGTCATTGTGCATTGCTTCGTGATCACGGCAAAACGGCGTGAACCTTTAGGCCTCCATTCAAGAATTTGTCAATCTTCTCGCCGCGTCGGGAATATGTCTGCTCGAAACGAGGTCCACACGGTAGCCGATCAAAACGGCGCACAGAACCAGAAAGATTGGAGCATGGAGCATGAAAAAAGAGAGGTTCTCCTCATCCATTGGACTTGGAAGCGCAGCAGATGAACCCAATTCGCTTCAGCCTGCCGACCACAATGTCCAACCTCGTTGGCAGGACGTCATCAAACGTCGTTCGTTCTTGCAGGGTATTAGCCTGGCCGGAGCTACCGTCACCGCGGACGTGCTGCTGGGGAAGCAACTCAGGGCGGAAACCACGCACAGTTCGCGCCGGCTCTCGAAAAACGATGCAGCACTGCTGCGATTCGCCGCCGCGGCAGAACTAATCGAAGCTGACCTGTGGCAACAATACAACGAACTCGGAGGAGCCCAGGGTGGCAACCCAGCCTACATCGCTGCACTTAGCAATCTCGATGGCGATATGCCGCAATACATCGCCGATAACACTGATGATGAGCTCAGCCACGCGGCCTTTTTGAATTCCTATCTGATATCGAGGGATGCCGAGCCCGTGGACCTTGACGCATTCAGAAATTTGCCGAGCAGCCAAGCGACCGGAGCTAAAAATATCGGGAGGCTGACTAACCTGCTGAACCTAAATGTTGACCTCAGCTGGTACAGGCGCTACCGAAGCGTACAAAATACCGATTTCGGCGTTCACTTTAAGGGACCATTCACCATTTCTCATCAGCCCGCAATTCCCTTGAACGACGCCGACACGCCACCTGACACCATCATTCCAAGCGCTTCCCCCCAGACACCGGGCTCAAGCTTCACCGGCGACGCTGCTCGCATGCAGGCAATTGCGAACACGGCGGGTCTTCACTTCGCGTTTATAGAACAGGGAGGATCGAGTCTTTATCCGACGCTGGCCTTCAAAGCGAAAGACCCTGAAGTGCTCAGGATACTGGTGAGCATCGGGGGAGTGGAGATCGACCATTTTGGGCTCTGGCACGATAAAAGCGGCAACGCAGTATCTCAGCCTCTGGCTCTGATCACTGATCCCGTCACCGGGTTAACCTTCCCGGATCTGAACGCAACAAATTCCGAACTCGACCAGACTAACTTGATCCTGCCGGAGCCGTGCGAATTCATCGACAAGGTTCTTCCCAAGTGCTCAGTCATCCGGCCGACAACAACCCATAATGGAGGAGCCGTCGCCACTATCAAGGCATTTACCGACGACCTCTTGTTCCTGGGGCAATCGCCGGAGTTCTTTACTTTTGTGAATCGGCTCGCGGTCGAAGCCGATTCGGTTCCAGGGGGATTTTGATCAACGATTGCGAGGGCCTCTCCCCGCGACAACCGGGTGCTGCTGCCCTTTGGCAGCACCTGCATTTTCTTATAGTTCGATCCAAAAGGATGAGACCAATGTTTGAAGGCTTATTTCAACCTATGCATTTGCTGATTCTCTTTGGTATAGCCCTTCTGGTTTTCGGTCCCAGGAAGCTGCCTGAGTTGGGCAAGGGAATTGGCGAAGGTATTCGGGGATTTAAATTGGCAATTAAGGCCGAGGACGAAACACAGAGCAGGGCCTCGGTCACAACGGAGCCTAATGCCCTTAAGAAATAAGCGTGAGATCCGCAAGCGACATTGTTTAAAATTCGTGTTCGACATTTTGTTGCTAGTCGCATAGCGGCTGCACTGCTCGCACGTTTGGCACAGTCAAGACGCAGGCGGAATTGCCACAAAGTTAAGGTTGTTTAAACGTTATGTGACCTTGTCGCCGAACCGCCCGCGGAAGAGTTCCCTGGGGCTCCGATTGATCGCAGCATCGGGATGTTCTCGTCGGACGTGCTCTGGGAAATCTGTCATGCACTTGCGTGGTCCAACCTGGGAAACGTGGAACTGTTCCTTGCAGAGGGAGCAGCGTGCGACGCTCACATCCGAATCCGGGATAGATTCGAGGAACACATCGATAGGCATATCTGGCATTATGCCATCGAAAAGGTCCAGGTACCCTTTCGGAGGCATGTGAATTCAATACTCCTTATCTATGCACACCTGTCAAGATGTCCTTAACCGAAAGGCTTACATAATTGTTCGTTTGCTTTTGCAGGCGGTTGCAGTCTGAGCCTCGCCTAGAAATAGGATAGGGAGAACGGTGATTTGGAGCTGCGCCGAACCCGTATGAACTCAATGCTCGCCGGATCCGATCGGTGCCGTGAATTACTCGCGGAATGGTGCAGTCTCTATCGCGTCGCAGAAGTTTTTCGGCCGATATTCGGAGACATACCGCTCGCCGATATCTCGCATAAAGCTGCGGCCAGCTCCGCCAGGGTGACGACGAACGACATCTGCGCAGGTTTTCACAAAGGAGTGCTTAAAATTGATCCGAGGGTAGGCGGCAAGAATTTCGTGCATTTGGCCTCTACTAACCTTGGAGAAATCAGGACCAAGCACGTCGGCGCCAGCGCCCTCGCCAACCAAGGCAATTTCCGGTCCTTTGAACTCACCGATGACGGAGGCGTGCATCGCGATCCCATCCCAAACGGTAGAAGCCTTGGTTTCCTCGTAGCCATTTTGCTGCAGGAAACGTCTGGCCGCTTCCGCGCCCTGTATCTCAAACGGCAGATCGCCTTGAAACTTTTCTGTTAACCCCAAATCGTGCAGAATGCAGCTAAGATAGAGGACTTCCTCATCGAATTTCTGCCCCAGGGCCTTTCCGATCAATGATCCGAAAACAAACGTGCGCACCGCATGATTGAAAAGATAAGGTGGAGAAACTGAACGAGTCAACTCAGTGGCTTTCTTGGCTAGATCAGAGTCAACCAGTTGAACACCGGCGACCGTGAGGGGCCGCGATCCTGAACCGCCTCCACTCGGGAGCAAAGCTTTTTCTACATCAGTTGCCCCCGTCTTGCCGCCGTATGAGCGCGACGGAATCGTGGTGAATAACGCAGTTAGGCCGCTGAGCAATTCGCGTCGATGCATGGATTTCCTCGAACTCAACTCTGCCTTAGGATAGTCCGTCCCGAGACCTTACATTATCGCGTACACATTCCCGTCGTCACTCCCAAAATAAATGACACTGTCGACCACCACGGGAGACGAAAGAATAGGACCGACTACTTCCAGCTTGTCGAGGGAAACCATAATCGAGTCGTAAAAGTTTTCGTTAACTACGGCACCATAGTTGGGACTGCCGTCTGATTTCGAGAA
>JAFAPG010000300.1 GCA_019247235.1 Acidobacteriota bacterium | reverse complement strand
AGCAAAGGCGCAACAGGCGGCCGCCCAATCCGAGCAATTGCGTCAACAAGCGGAGAAAGAGAAACAAGATCTTCGCGCGCGCTTGCTCGAGCAACTAAACACCATTTTGTCCACCCGCGACACTGCGCGAGGGCTGATCGCCAATATGTCAGACGTGCTGTTTCAAACCGGCAGCTACGAGCTCATGCCCGGTGCTCGCGAGAGACTAGCGAAGGTTTCAGGCATTGTGCTGGCCTACGCGGGATTGCATCTCCAGGTGGAGGGACATACCGACAGCGTGGGAAGCGATGAATACAATCAACAGCTATCAGAAAAACGTGCGCAAGCGGTGCGCGAGTACTTCATCCAGCAAGGAATTTCATCCGATGCCATCGAAGCCCATGGCTTCGGGAAGACACAACCCATCGCTTCGAATGAAACTGTCGAGGGACGACAGCAGAACCGGCGGGTTGAGCTTGTCCTTTCAGGCGATGCCATAGGCAACCAAGAAACTGCGAGCGCAAAGCAGTGAAACTGCATTTCGTCTTGATTGTCAGCTTGGCCTTGGCCAAGCCGGGGAATTGCTGCTAAACCGGTGACTGGAGCTAGGCTGGCCCTCGACCAGCCCTAGCGCAATCCGTCATGGACCTAGACCTTACCGAATTCATGATTTTGGCAACGTGAGTTGGCCCAAATCCCGCCTCATCCGCTTTGCAAGCGATCAAACCTGGTTTATCAATGGGATGTTCTTCTGCCCAGAGTGTCTGATGAAAGCCGATCTCTCGCTCTCAGGCGGTGGCCGCGGACGATTGTTGCCGCATCATCTCCACCATCTTCCGTTTCATCTCTTTCGCGCTCGGCTCCGCCGCGGGAATGTCGGAGATGGTTAACATCACCGCAACCGCTCCGTACTGTTTTTATTTAGGGGATCATTTTTTTGGCCATAAGAGCTCCTTTCATGCGCATCACATTCTAGCCAAAGAACCCCGCGTTGCATTTGCTTGATTGCCTGCTTGCCTGCCCTTGGTGTCGAGGCGCCGCAGCCCATGGAATGGTACCCTTGAATGTCCTTTTTCGATGAAACCTTCGAACGTGGCCAACGTCGATCTCCAGACAATCGCCGAACAGGTGATGCGCGAGCACGGGTTTGAAGCCGAGTTCCCCGCGGCAGCCGAGCAGCAGTTGCGGGAAATCCAGTCCCGATCAGCAATCGAGCCCGCACCGGATGCCATGACAATCGACCTGCGCCACCTTCTATGGTCCTCGATCGATAACGATACCTCTCGCGATCTAGATCAGATTGAAGTTGCCGAGCGTCTCGACGCTGGCGACGTCAAGATAATGGTTGGGATCGCCGACGTAGACGCTTTTGTACCCAAAGCTTCGCCCCTCGATCAGCATGCCGCGCGGGAAACTACCACCGTTTATACCGGCGTACGTAACTTCCCTATGCTGCCCGAGGAGCTTTCAACCGGGCTCTCGTCTTTGCTGGAGGAGCAGGATCGGCGGGCGATGGTCATTGAATTCGTAGTCGGTACAGTAGGCCAGGTCAGCGGGGGAAAAGTTTACCCGGCGCTGGTACGGAACAAGGCTCAACTCACCTACAACGGTGTTGGCTCCTGGCTTGAGGGCGGCGGGGCGCCAGAAAAAGTCAAGGCCTCACCAGAGCTCGAAGATCAACTCAGATTGCAAAATCAGATTGCTCAGGCACTGCGAAACCAGCGTTTTCTCCACGGAGCGCTGAATATTGATAGCCACGAAGTGCGTCCGATCCTGCTGAATCAGCAGGTGGTGGATATCGCTAAGCAGGAGAAGAATGCTGCCACCGAACTGATCGAGGACTTCATGATTGCGGCAAACGGAGTCGTCGCTCGCCTGCTTGCGGACGTTTCCTCCTTACGCCGAATTGTAAAGACTCCCGAGCGTTGGGATCGAATTGTGCAGCTGGCAGCATCGCATGGTGAAAGCTTGCCTTCTGAACCGGACTCGAAGGCGCTCAATGATTTCCTGTGCAGGAGCAAACAAGCCGATCCGGATCATTTCGCTGATCTCTCGCTGGCCGTCATCAAGCTGATTGGGCCAGGGCAATATGTGCTCGAGCGGCCAAGGGATCCCGAGCCGGGACACTTCGGACTCGCGGTAGAAGACTACACCCACTCGACCGCGCCCAACCGTCGTTTTGTCGATATCGTCACACAACGATTGCTGAAGGCCCATATTGCCCGCCAGCCTGGACCGTACTCCGACCAGGAGCTCTCAGCCATCGCCTCAAATTGCACCCTCAAGGAAGATGCGGCACGCAAGGTTGAACGGGAAATGTCGAAGCGCCTGGCGGCGGTCGTCATGAGCAAACGTCGCGGGGAGGTATTTGATGCCATCGTAACCGGTGTCACCCCGCATGGAACTTTTGTGCGCGTGTTGAAGCCTCACGTCGAAGGTTTGCTGGCGCAAGGCTACCAAGGGGTGGATGTTGGCGATAAGCTGCGCGTCGAGCTCACACGCACCGATGTTGAGCGTGGCTACATCGACTTTCGTCGCGCCTAATTGCATCTCGCTGCTCACAATCTCAATGATCCTCGATATCGCTCTCGCGAACTATGACCTTACCGCTGTGCCACAAGACGCGCGGCGGATGGAGGCCGACGGATATGGATGTATCTGGACCTCTGAGACCCAACACGACCCTTTCCTGCCGCTCGCGCTGGCGGCATGCGCGACTTCGTCGATCAAACTCGGAACCTCGATTGCAGTCGCATTTCCGCGCAGCCCAACGGTGGTGGCGCACACCGCTTGGGACCTGCAGAAGGCCTCGGAGGGAAGATTCATTCTGGGTCTCGGCTCGCAAATCAAGGCTCATCTGGAAAGACGCTTCTCCGTCCAATTTGAATCACCCGGACCAAAATTGCGGGAGTTCGCGCTCGCCCTGCGCGAGATCTGGAAATGTTGGCAGAACGGCACGCCCCTCAACTTTCGCGGCCGCTTTTACCATCTTGATTTAATGACCCCCTTCTTCAATCCTGGCCCAATTGCGCATCCTCAAATCCCGCTGTTCATCGCCGGCGTGAACCGCTATATGTGCCGCATGGCGGGAGAAATAGCCGATGGTCTACATGTTCATCCCTTCCACACTCCCAAATACCTGCGCGAGTATGTACATCCCGCGGTCGAAGAGGGATTGCGTGCATCGGCGCGCAAGCGACAAGACTTCACCTATACCACCTCGAGCTTTGTGATCGTCGGCGATAGCGAACGAGAGCGCAGCAAGAACGCCGAGGCGGTCAGGCAACAGATCGCGTTCTATGCTTCCACCCGCACCTATGCACCCGTGCTGGCTGCGCACGGGTGGGAGGGAATTGGCCCGGAGTTGCACCGCAAATCAGTTGAAAAGGATTGGCAAGGCATGGCTGGTCTTATCACCGACGAGATGCTCGACACAATCGCCGTGAGCGGAACTTTTGCGACCATTGGTGGCAAGCTCCGCCATCGTTATTTAGGGCTGCTCGACCGCATTTCGCTCTATCTTCCGTACCCAACATCGATGGGTGGCGCGCCACTGGCGACGTTGCTCGATCAACTCAAGCCGTGACCCCTCTCTAGAACCCAGGGCTGAAGCCAAGTTGGTAGGCTACTCCATGCCCCGGTTCAGGATCGCCCAGTCATGCTCTCCCCACAGTTGCCGCCAGGCATAGTACTCGTTAATGGGACGATCGTCGCTCAACGCCGGAGTTTTGGGCGAGGCAGCCATCAGCTGGTCGAGCGACACTTCGTGCCTCAGCAGATTATCCAAGTACGAACGAGCTGCCTGCCTGGGGTGGTTCTCGTCTTCCCACTCTCCCAAATCCGTCACCGCCGCTTCCGGCATGCGTTCTAACAAATCATCTGTTCCAAGCCGAGGCAAAGGACGATCGCGTCCCAAGAAATGAATGCCGAAGTCGTCTAGGTAAGCACGGACGAAGGCGAACGATTCGTGGAGCGAGCGCGCTACCGCTGCCAGTTCCACCACGTCATCATCACTGGTCTGTGGAATCCACTGTTGCAGAATCCCTCCCGGTCGCAAGTGTCGACGTGCCACCGCATAGAATTCTTTCGAATACAGCAGGCTAGAGGTGGCGGCTTCAACTGGCGGAGGAGGATCAATGGTAATGACATCGTACTGTTCGCTCGTGCGCTCAAGATATCGGCGCCCATCATCGATGACCACCCGGGATAGAGGAGAGCGAAGAACTGCCTCGGCATCGCTATGGTAGTAGCTAAACATACGTGGGACGCTCGGCACCAACTCGACCACAGTTACCGGAACCCCCCATGCGTGCAAAGAGTGAAAAGTCGTTCCCATGCCAAAACAGATCACGGCGGCATTGTGCGGCGGAGCATCCAGAAAGGCCACGGGCAGATGCGCCATGACCTTGGTGATCGTGGTTAGCGA